>JAJEEA010000261.1 GCA_022821235.1 Vicinamibacteria bacterium | reverse complement strand
GGCCGCGGACGGCGCGACGGCGCTCCACTGGGCCGCCTATCTGGACGACGCAACCGCGGCCGGGCTGCTCATCGACGCCGGCGCCGACGTCGGGGCGGCGAACCGGGCCGGGGTCACGCCCTTGTCGCTCGCCGCCGCGGGCGCGGGCGCCGCGCTGGTGGAGCGGCTGCTCCAGGCCGGCGCCGACCCCGACGAGCGTCTGCCGGGCGGTGAGACGCCGCTGATGATGGCCGCGCGGACCGGACGCACGGCGGTGATCGACGCACTGCTGGACCACGGCGCGGACGTGAACGCGGCCGAGGAGCGCCGCGGCACGACGGCGCTGATGTGGGCGGCGGCGAACGAGCGACCGGACGCTGTCCGCCGGCTCGTCGAGCGAGGCGCGGACGTCTCCGCCCGTTCGAAGACGGTGCCGATGGGGCGGGGGCCGTACCTGGCCCCGATCGCGCGCGACCGCATCGAGGACGCGCGGCGGGGCGTGGGTCAGGCGGGCGCTCCCGCCCGCACCGCCGATCTCAGCGACGTGCCGCCGCAGACGCGGCCGGATCGGGATGCCGGCGCCGGCACCGACGATCCGGGCGGCGAGCCGGTCGAAACGCCGGCCGACGTCGACGCCGACCGCGCCACCGGCCCCGGTGACGTGGGTTCACCGCCGCCGCGCGGCCGCCGTACCCGTCCCCTCACGGGGGGCCTCACCGCACTCGTCTTCGCGGCACGGCAGGGCGATCTCGAATCGGCGCGCCTGCTCCTGGACGCGGGCGCGGACGTGAACCAGACGACGGAGTACGGCTGGACGCCGCTGCTGACCGCCGTCCACAACCGGTACTACCGGCTGGCGGCCTTCCTGCTCGAGCGGGGCGCGGACCCGAACATCGCCAACGAGGGAGGCTGGTCGCCGCTCTACATCGCGACGGACAACCGCAACATCGAGTCCGGCGACTACCCCACCCGCATGCCCGACGTCGACCACCTCGAGCTGATCGGCCTGCTCCTCGCCGCGGGCGCCGACCCCAACCCGCGGATGGCGTCGAGCACCGAGACGCGCACCATCTTCACCCACCAGTGGCTGTACGAGCCGGGCGCGACGCCGTTCCTGCGCGCCGCGCAGTCCGGCGACCTGACCCTGCTGCAGCTCCTGCTCGAGCACGGGGCCGATCCCGCGCTGCCCACGACCAACGGCACCACCCCCCTGATGGTCGCGTCCGGCATCGGCTGGGTCGAGGGCGTGACCTACGAGTGGTCCGAGGCCGACACCCTGGCCACGGTGCGGCTGCTCCTCGAGCTGGGCGCCGACGTCAACGCGGCGGACGCCGACGGGCGCACCGCCCTGCACGGCGCCGCCCACAAGGGCCGCAACGACGTCGTGCGGACGCTCGTCGACCACGGCGCCGACCTCGCGGCCCGCGACCACGGCAGCCGCGACAGCATCCACGCCCTCGCCGGCGTCACCTGGCAGGCCATCGACTACGCCGACGGCCTCGTCCGCATCGGCGTCCAGTCGTCCATCGCCCACCCCGAGACCGCGGCCCTGCTTCGCGCCCTGATGACCGAGGCGGGACTGCCGGTCCCGCCCGAAGGCCGCACCCTCGACTCCGTCTGCGTGACCGCGGTCTGCTGAAGTCAAACGGCTGTGTGGTACGGTGGTGGCGCTCTTCGCGAGCGTTGGGCGGCCAAGTGCGGCGCGTACGCGTCTACGATAGGGTAGCCGGCAGGCCGCGTGGAGCCGGCCGGACGCCCGCCCGAGGGGAGGGAGCGGTGCCGCCGAAGCTCGGGAGCATCTTCAAGTTCTTTTCCAGCGGTTCTGAACGCGGAAACGAGGCGGGGACCTTTCAAGTCACCTCCCGGGGAGGGCTGCACGTCGACGAGCTGTTCAAGAGCTCCAAGGTGCGAGACACCATCGACAAGGCGGCGAAACTCGATTTCGGATCACGTTCGGCCGCACGACCCGCCTCCGGCGACTAGTGGTGCGTCACGTCCCAATCTTCGGATACGGACATGGGTTTGGGGCCCGCAATCGTTGACGAATCACCGCCCACGCACCCGAACATTCAGTCATGACGCAGCACTAGCCTTTCCCGCAACCTCCTGCATGGGCCTCGGATGGCTTCTCGTGCCGGCGCTGGGCGGGTACTGGTTCCTGTCGCGGCGGCGCTCGCGGCAGGCCGCTGACTGGAGGGAACCGGCATGACGCTGGCCACGGACCTCGCCGCGACGGCGCAGGTGCTCGTTCACCGACCCGTGGCGGATGTCTTCGACGCGTTCGTGAATGCGGAGACCATGAGCCGGTTCTGGTTCACCCGGCGTGACGACGGCCTCCGCGCAGGGGAAACGGTGACCTGGTATCTCGGCGCGCAACCGGATGCGCCCCGGTTCGAAGTGCAGGTGACCTCGCTCGAGCGCCCCAGCCTGATCGTCATGGAGTGGGAGAACGCGGGCGGCTTCACCACGGTCGTATGGACGTTCGAGGCGAAGGGTCCGGACACCACGCTTCTCCGTGTCGAGGAGACGGGCTACTCCGGCGATCCGCAGACCGTCATCGCAGCCGCGCTCGACTCGACCGGCGGCTTCAACCAGGTGATCATCGCGGCCAAGGCGTGGCTGGAGCATCGCGCGCCCATCAACGTGGTGGCGGACCACGCCGGGCATTCGTGAAGCAGTAGAGAGCCACCCGCGGGCCGGCGTCACCCCGCAGGCCATCGTCGAACCATCCAGGTTCCTCTGCGAACGACGCATCATCGACATCAACCGGGCTGGCCATTATGATGTATTGATGCGAACCACGTTGACGATCGACGACGACATCGCCGTCCGGATCGAAGATCGGCGCCGCCGCGACGGACAGTCGCTGAAGCAGGTCATCAACCGGCTGCTGCGCGAGGGTCTGCGACACGACCAACGCCCCCTCGAGGCCAGGAAGTACCGCACGAAGACGCACAAGCTCCACCTGCGGCCGGGGTTCGACGCCGCGCGGCTCAACCGACTGGTCGACGAGATCGAGACCGACGCCCATCTGGAGCGGGAGGCCCGGCTCCGACGATGATGCTGCCGGACGTCAACCTGCTCCTCTACGCGGTCGACGAGACGGGTCCGTTCCATGCCCAGGCACGGCGCTGGTGGGACGACACGCTGTCGTCTACCGCCGAGGTGGGGCTGTGCTACCCGAGCATCTTGGGGTTCATCCGCCTGACGACGAACCGCCGCGTCTTCGCATCACCGCTGAGCATCGGCGACGCGGTGCATCGCGTGCAGACCTGGCTCGATCAGCCAAACGTCGTGCTGCTGGCCCCCACGCCCCGCCACTGGACGATCCTGTCCGAGCTGCTTCGGTCGTCGACGCCCGGCGGCGACCTGACGACGGACGCGCACATCGCCGCGTACGCCATCGAACATGCCGGCACCGTCTACTCGAACGATGGCGACTTCGCCCGTTTCGAGGGACTGCGTCGGAGAAACCCGCTGGGCTGAATCCGGCGCCGCCGGCGTCCGCACGGCCGTAGCAGCGGCGCAGCTCACGACGCGACCCGCCGCACGGCCGGCGCGGCCACCTCGTTCCAGCGAACTTCGAGCAGGACGCGAGGATCGCTCACGGTCCACGTCTCGAACTCGCCGGGAACACGTCAGTCCACCGGAAGCGCGAAGACCTGCAGGACCGAGCCCGAGCCCGGCGGGCGCTGCATGGTCTCGGGAAACGCGATCCGCGCGTTCCGCCACGAGATGCTCCAGCCGGGGCCGGACGGCACCGCGAGGTACTGGCGGCCGTCGACCGCGTAGGTGATGGGGAAGCCGTCGGTCGCCGTGGGCGTGCGCGTGCGCCACAGCTCGGTGCCGTCGCGGGCGTCGAAGGCGTACATGTAGCGGTCGATGTCGCCGACGAAGACCAGCCCGCCGCCGGTGGTGAGAACCGCCGTCCCGTACTGCCACTGGCTGCGGCGGCGCCACAGCAGCTCGCCGGTGCGGCTGTCCATCGCCACGAAGTCGCCCAACTGCTCGGGGCTGTCGGGATGGACGGTGAACCTGCGGTCGTTCGGGCCGACCCCGCCGCCGCCCAGCTCGGGCTCGGGCATCGCGCCGAAGACGGAGTGCGCGCAGCCCGGCGTCAGCGGGACGTAGAACGCCTCGGTCTCGGGGTGATAGGCCATCGCCCAGAGGTTCTTCAGGCCGCCGGGACCCGGGCAGTAGTCCACCGGCACGTCGATCTGCGGGATGCGCTCGGGGACCAGGATGCCCTGCCCGCTCACCGGGTGGATGTCGACGATGTTCTGGTAGCCCAGGTCGAACGCGTTCCGGAACGCCCCGGTGCGCGGATCGAGCTCCCACAGGACGCCGATCTTGCCCATCTTGAATAGCGAGAGCCCGTCGCCCCGGTCGACGAGGACGATCTCGAACACCTCGTCCAGGTCGTGGGTCTCGGCCGGGATGTGCTGGAAGTACCAGCGGATCTCGCCGGTGTCGGGATCCAGGGCCAGCGTCGAGTTCGTGTACAGCGCCGCGCCCTCGGTGCCGCGCTGCACGATGGCCCACGGCTTGGCCTGGGCGGTGGACCAGTAGATCAGGTCGGTCTCGGGGTCGTAGCTGCCCGGAATCCAGGCGTCGGCGCCGGCGCGCCAGCTCAGCGGCAGGTCGCCCCAGGTGTCGCCGCCCGGAGTCCCGGGGCGCGCGACCGTCGACGTGCGCCAGAGCTCGGCGCCGGTGTCGGGGTCGTGGGCGGAGATGAAGCAGACGTCGTTCTTGTAGCGCTCGCATCCCGTCATCCCCGCGACGACCTTGCCCCGCACGACGATCGGGCCGCTGGTGTACCGGTAGCCGAGGCTGCTGTCGGCCACCTGCTGCTGCCAGACGAGCTCGCCCGTCCGCGCGTCGAGGGCGATCAGCTCGGCCCGGCTCGTGCCGGCGAAGATCTGGTCGCCGTAGATGGCGATGCTGCGCCGAGCCATGCCCGGGCGGCGGTTGATGGGCAGGCTCTCGTCCTCGGGAACCACCTGCCGGCGCGAGTGCTCCCAGAGGAGGTCGCCGGTGGCGGCGTCGAGCGCCTGCACACCGCTGCGGCTGGGAACGAACATCACGCCATCGCGCACCAGCGGCGTGACCTCGTCGGTGCCCGGCTGCATCGCCCACGACCAGACGAGCTGGAGGGTGCCGACGTTGTCCCGGTCGATCTGGTCGAGCGGGCTGTAGCCCTGCCCGTTCAGCGTCCGGCGCCAGTTGATCCAGTCGCCGTCGTCCGGAGCGAGGAGCTCATCGGTGGTGACCGGCTCGAAGTCCGTCACCTGAGCGCGGGCGGCGGGAGCGGCTGCCGCGGGCAGCAGCACCGAGACGAGCAGAGCAGAGATTGCGCGGATCATGCGGTTCGTTCCCTTCTCACTTGACGGGTCGCGATCGAGTCGACCGGCAGCAGAGGCGCGGTCGGCCCGTCCGGAGTCACCGGCCGCGAATCGGACCGGGTGCATCCTGCTCGACAACGTGTTCTCGGCGCAGTGCCGTTCGCCCCCGCGAGCCTCGGCGGCCACCGGGTTCGATTCCCGCGGGCGCCCTCCAGTACGCCGCCGCCCTCCGGGCGCAGCGCCACGCGGATTCTGCCTCAGGCTGTCAGCGTCGGGCCCCCGCCGCGATGACCGCGTCGCGCGCCGCCCCGTTCACCGCGGTCAGGCCGCCGTTGGCGCCGCCGAAGTTGAAGATGCGGTAGCCCTGCTCCATGCGGAGGGCGGCGTTGGCCGGCGTGACGGTGCCTCCGCAGGCGAGGTCGCGCGCCCGGCACACCTCCAGGAGGTGCTCGAAGGCGGCCGCGACCTCGGGATCGTCCGCGCTCTCGGCCCCGTAGGACGAGCTGAGGTCGCCGCCCGCCCCGAGGTAGAAGCCCCCGACGCCGGGCACCTGCGCGATGGCGTCGGCGTTCTCCACGCCCTCGCGCGTCTCGATCATCGCCCAGAACAGCAGGTCGCCCTGCGGATTGAGGGGCCAGAGGTCGGCGCGTTGCCGGCACTCGGCGCGCCCGATGCCCCAGAACGGGCACTGCACGGTCCCCCGGACGCCCGGCGGGTCCGGAATGGCAGACGTTCGGAGCTGCCGCGGCCGGATCGTCCGCACGATGTTCTCGGCCTGCTCGGCCGTCTCGATGTTGTTGATGAGGATGCCCATCAACCCGATGTCGAGCGCGTGCTTGACGATCCACTGCGTCTGCTCACGGCCGTAGGGCGGGAAGCGCGCGAACACCGGCGGACGCGCCTGGGCGTTGCCGCGCTCGACGATGCCGGCCTTGTCGCTGGCGACGAGGAACGCCACGAACTGCTCGAGCTGCTCGAACCGCAGCGGGTTGTGCTCCATGTCGACGTAGACGTAGTCGATGCTCGGATCGCCGGCCAGCGACCGCGCGTTCTGCAGCGACAGATCGGCCGTGCTCACGCCGAACACGTGCCTGCCCTGCTCCAGCTTCTCGATCACCGGATTCAGATGGAGGTAGTCCTCCTGGGCCGACGAGACGGAGACGAACAGAATTGCGAGGGCGGCGACAACTGCCGGAAGTGGGGCGGCGAGGCGATTACCGGGTACGAGCGCCATGGCGGACCTCCTGGCAACGGTCTGCGCCGCGGAAGTGCCGACGCAGACGAGGTGAGCCGGCGGCTGGCTGAACCCCGGCGGGGACCCGCAACAGCCGACCGGGCAAGACCCATGGGATCTTCATCGGGCTGGCAGCGTATCACGTGCGCCCGGGAACGATATCGAAGCTGCGGGGAATGGCGCCGACGCAGGCCATCGTGAGCCAGACTGACGGGTCGCCGACGAGCGCCGGGTCCCCAGACCGTCCCGGGGCGAACCCACGAGCCCGCTTGACAACAAAATTGCTTTGAATCATCTTTGTTGGCAACGAATCTGTTTGGAGACCCGATGACAGGATTGAGGAAGGCCGGGGCGAACTGGGTCGATGGCGATCGCTTCTTCGACCGGAAGGCCGAGCTCGACGTTCTCAGGGCGCGAGTGCAGAACGGAACGCATACGTTGCTGACCGCGCAACGACGGATGGGCAAGACGAGCCTGGTACGGGAGTTACTGCGCCTCCTGGCGGCCGAGGGGCGCTTCGAGACCGTCTTCGTCGATCTGGAGGATGTCCGCACTGCGGCGGACGCCGTGGTTGAGATCGGGGTTGAGTCGCGGCACGTGCATGGTGCGTGGGCCCGAATCAGATCCGGGTTCGCCAACGTCCTGCGCGGGATCGAGGATCGAATCGATGAGCTGGCCGTCGCCGAGGTGCGCGTGAAGCTGCGGGCTGGGATTGACCCCGGAAACTGGCGGCAGAAGGGCGACGCGGTCTGCGCGGCCCTGGCGAAGAACGAGTCGCCTGTGGTGCTCGCCCTCGACGAGCTGCCGATCCTCGTCAACCGGATGCTGAAGGACGAGGACTACCGCACCACCCCGGCGGGCAAGCAGGATGTCGATGAATTCCTGAGCTGGCTGCGCAAGATCGGCCAGGACCACCGACAGCGGATATGCCTGATCCTCTCCGGCAGCATCGGTCTGGAGCCGATCCTGCGCCAAGCAGGACTCAGCGCGCACGCGAACATCTTCTCACCCCTGGATCTGAAACCCTGGAACGAGAAGACAGCGCTCGACTGCCTCGCCGCGCTCGCGGAGACCTGCGACCTCAATCTGCCCCTCGCCGCGCGTGAGGAGATGTGCCGCCGGCTGCGGTGTCTCGTTCCCCACCACGTGCAGCGGTTCTTCGACAGCCTGGACGAGAGTCTGCGCCTGGACGGTCGGCGCCGTGCCTCGCTCGACGACGTCGAACGCGTGTACACCGCCGAGATGCTCAGCATTCGCGGTCAGGCGGATCTGGATCACTAAGAGAGCCGGCTGAAACTGGTTCTCGGACCCGATGGCTATCGTGCCGCGCTTGCTCTGTTGACCGAAGCCGCGGTCAACGACGGCGTGCTGCAGCGCGCGGCCATCGACCGGTATCGCGAGCGCTTCCTGGTCTGGGCGGTGACCGATGAACCGGTGCCGATCGACGACGTGCTGCGAGTGCTCGAGCACGACGGGTATCTGGAGCCATGGGGAGAAGGCGAGTACCGTTTCGTCTCGGGCCTACTCGAGGACTGGTGGCTCGCCCGGCACGGCCGCCACTTCGTCCCGGTAGCGCGGCGCGGGACCCCCCAGGGAGCATGACGCGATGGCCGCACCCACTCGCAAGTACAACCCGGGGTTTCTCACCGACGACGAGCTGGTGGCGTCGTACTGCGTGCGAACGACGGAGTTCGAGCTACTCGTCGAGGTCCTGCAAGAGTGCACCGGAGGTTCGAACCCGCACCAGATCGTGATCGGCCCGCGAGGCAGCGGCAAGACGAGCCTGCTCCTGCGCATCGCGGTCGAGCTGCGCCGGAATCCGACGCTCGCGTCGCGCTTCTTCCCGGTCGTCTTTGCGGAGGAGAGCTACGAGGTCGCCACTACCGGGGAATTCTGGCTGGAGTGTCTGACCAACCTGGCGACGCAAGCGCCGCGCCGGGAGGAAGCGCCGGACCTGCAACGCACCGTCGACGAGCTGCGGGACATCCGCGACGACTTCGCGCTGGCCGATCGTTGTCTCGGTGCGCTGCTGGACTTCGCCGACCGGGAAGACAAGCGGCTTGTGCTGGTGGTGGAGAACCTGAACATGCTGTTCGCGGACATGGCCGATCCCGACGCGGGCTGGCGGTTGCGAAAGACCCTCCAGACCGAGCCGAGGATCATCGTGTTCGCAAGCGCGACCAGCCGCTTCGACGAGATCGACAATCCGGACCGCGCCCTCTACGACCTTTTCCGGGTCCGCACGCTACGTCCGCTCGACACCGAGCAATGCACCGTCCTGTGGCAGACCGTGTCCGGCCGCAGCCTGGCACCCGAAACGGTTCGTTCGCTCGAGATCCTGACCGGCGGGAACCCGCGGCTGATCGCGATCCTGGCCCGATTCGGGGCCGGATTGTCGTTCCGCGACCTCATGGCTCATCTGCTCGATCTCGTCGATGACCACACGGAGTACTTCAAGGGGCACCTCGAATCGCTCCCGGCACAGGAACGGCGCGTCTATCTCGCGCTCGCCGCACTGTGGAAGCCGGCGACCACACGAGAGATCGCCGGCCGTGCCCGCCTCGAAACCAGCACGTGCAGCGCCCAGCTTGCGCGCCTCGGTGAGCGCGGGGTGGTCCGGGTGGCGGGCGGCAGCGCCAGACGCAAGCAGTACTACCTGACCGAGCGCCTGTACAACATCTACTACCTGCTGCGGCGTCGGCGTGGGCCGGACCGGCTGGTCGAGGCCCTCATCCACTTCATGGAGTCGTACTACTCGCCGCCCGAACTGAATACCTGTCAATACGAGAGTGCCGCCGAAACGGCCACACGGGCAACTGAGGGTTCCGAGGAGGTGCCGGAACAGCGATTGCTGGGCCACTTGATCCGCGCCAGGACGATGCTCGCAGGCGGCGGCGACCGGGCCGCGTGCGAGCATGACGTCGAGGCGGTCCTTGCGCTCTTGCCAGAGTTGGGGCCCATCCCGAGGAAGGCCATCATGGCCCTGATGGACTTCAGCGTCGCTCTCGGACCGCAGCGCATGTGCGAACTCATCCAGGCATCACCGTCACCGCATCTTCTGTGGCCGTTGGCGACGGCGCTGGAACAGGAGCTCGGACGTGAACCCCGCGTGGCGCTCGAGGTTGACGAGGTTGCTCAGGACATCCAGCGGACGCTGGAAGAACTGCGGGCGAACCGCACGCGCAAGTAGACGAAGGGACGATGAACCTGGTGGCTGCTGTCGCCGACGCACTTCCCGAGCCAGCGCCGTAACCGAACACCGTCGGAGCACCACACCCTGCCCAACGCCGTGGGTCCGCGCGCGAACCACCCGGCAGCCTTACCGGGCGCCGCCATTCCCCTCCGGCAGCGCGAACACGTACAGCGCGTTGCCGGTCTGCGGGTGATGGATGTCCGGCGCCAGCGCGCGCGGGGCCGCCCGCGGGCTGCCGCCGCCGAGGCCGGTCGACACCGCGACGTACTGCCGGCCGTCGACCGCGAACGAGATCGGGAAGCCCTGCACCGACGTGCCGAGCCGGGCCTGCCACAGCACCTCGCCGGTCCGCACGTCGAACGCCCGGAACCGCCGGTCGAGGTCGCCGGCGAAGGCGATGTCCCCGGCCGTCGACAGCACGCCGGTCAGGAACGGGGCCCGCTGCTCGACGCTCCACACCTCCTCCAGGGTCTCGGCGTCGAACGCCGCGAGCTTGCCGAGCCGGCCCTCGGTGTCGGGCATCTCGAAGAAGGGGCGCGCGCTCATCCCCACGCCGCCCGAGCCGGGCTCCAGGGCGACCTCGCGGGCCGACAGCTCCATGCAGGTCTGCGACAGCGGGAGGATGAGGAGCCCCGAGGCGGGGTGGTAGCTCATCGGGTGCCAGTTCTTGCCGCCGGCGGTGCTGGGGCACGCGGGCACGAGCTGCTCGAACTGCGCGTCGACGATGTCCTGACGGTAGGTGACGGCGCCGGTCTCGGGGTCGATGTGGTCGAAGACGTTCTGGAAGACGGTCTCCTTGTGGCCGAGGAACTCGCCGGTCTCGCGGTCCAGCTTCCAGAGGATGCCGTGCTTGCCGGCGCTGAAGACCACGCGGCGGTCCTCGAGGTCGACGAGCACCCGCTCGAAGACCTCGTCGAGATCGAGGCTCTCGCCGGGGACGTGCTGGAAGTGCCAGGCGAGGTCGCCGTCCCCCGGCCGCAGGGCGACGGTCGAGCTGGTGTAGAGCGCCGGGTCGTGCACGGTCATGCCCCGGCTCACCGCGACCCACGGCTTGGCCTGCGCGACGCCGAAGTAGACGAGGTCGAGCGCGGGGTCGTAGCTGCCGGTGATCCAGGTCTCGCCGCCCCCGCGCAGGTAGTCGGGCAGGTTCGCCCAGGTGTTGCCGCCGGGCTCGTCCGCGCGGGCCACCGTGTTGAACCGCCAGCGCCGCTCGCCGGTCACGGCGTCGTAGCCGCTGATGAAGCAGCCCTCGCGGGTGAACTGCCCGCAGCCGCCGAGCCCCTGCACGATCGTGCCGCCGGCGATGACCGGCCCGCTGGTGTTGCGGAAGCCCTCGGCGTCGTCGGCGATGCGGGTCGTCCAGACCTCGGCGCCGGTGCGCGCGTCGAGCGCGAGCAGCCGCGCGTCGGCGGTGGCCAGGAAGAGCTTGTCCTCGTAGATGGCGAGGTTGCGGCTCGAGCTGGCGAGCTGGCCCGCCTCGACGCCCACCTCGTGCTCCCAGATCAGGTCGCCGGTGCGCGCGTCGAGGGCCTGCACCACGGGGCCGAAGCCGGCGAAGTAGAGCACGCCGTCGTGCGCGATCGGCGAGGGCGCGTTCCTTCCGCCCTCGTTCATGGCCCACATCCACTGCAGCTCGAGCTCGCCGACGTTGTCGCGGGTGATCGCGTCGAGGGGGCTGTGGCTCCAGGCCTGGTAGTTCCGCCGCACCATCAGCCAGTCGCCCGGGTCGGGATCGCGCAGCATCTCGTCGGTGACCGGCGTGTAGCTCTCCACCTCGCCGGCGACCGTCACGCCCCCCGGCACGGCCGCCGCCGCGGTGCGCGTGTCGGGCCGCCGCGCCCGGCCCTGGGCCGCCGCGGTTATCGCCGGCGCGGGGGCCGTCTCTCCCGTCGCCACGTCGCCGATGGGGACGGCGGTGGCCGCCGTCAGCGCCTGGTCCCCGGCCGGCGCGCCGTTCGCCTCGAGCAGGTACGCGACGATGTCGAGATAGGTCTCGTCCCCGAGGCGGCCCGGCCGGTCGGGGGGCATCGTGGTCCGGATGCGCTCGACGAGCTCGCCCGGGGTGAGGTCTCCCCAGAAGCTCAGGAAGTTGGGGCCGGCGAGCGGCGGGGACTCGAAGTTGCCCCGCAGGTCGGTGCGGTGGCAGATGGCGCAGCTCCGCGTGTAGACGGCGCGGCCGTTCTCGGCCTGACTCGCGGTGTGGATGCCGTCCCGGGCGGGCTGCCCGGCGGCGAGGGCATCACGATCGGTGAGACCGACCGCAAGGACCAGAGCCGCCGCCGCGGTTGCCGCCGGACGCCGGAGGAAACAGCTCGCAGACATCATCTCGCCACCCCCTGTTCGGTCGGAATACCCGTAGTCTACATGCCCGACCCGGCAAATCGCGGGAAAGTCTGCAAGCGCTTGATTGCGGAATCCCGCCGGTGGTAGCGTCCCTGCCACCTGGAGAGCCGGACCGACTCGGCGAAACCTGGGAGCCATGGCGAAAGTCCCCGCTTGGTTCAGGCAGCGATGCATCTCGACGCGTGGGGTTCCACCACGGACTCGCGACACGCGGGGTCCGCCACGGGCGCCTGGCCGGCAACCTCCTCGTTTTCGATGCGCTTGGGGAACGATGATCGAAACAAGAGCTGCCAACTTCGCCCGCGCGCAGCCAGTCTCTGCGGCGTTCTGCGCTTGACGCGCGTGGCAACGTGATTCCGTCGGCGTCCTTGGAGAACTGCCACCATGAGAGCTGGACTGACTCGGCGGAGCCTGTTGCAGAGCGCGTTCGCGGCCGGCGTGATCGGGACGGGGGCCGCGACGACGATCGCCCCGGCCGCGCGGGCGGCGCAGCCGGGCGGCGCTTCCCGGACCGACCCGGCCGTCTCGCTCAGCCGCGAGTTCGCGCGGTGGGTCACGGGGCTGCGGTACGACGACCTGCCCCCGGAGGTGGTCGACCGCGCCAAGGGGCTCACGCTCCAGGCCCTCGCGTCGGCGCTCCTCGGCTCGCAACTGCCCGCGGGCCGGCAGGCCGTCGAGCTCGTCACCCGGGAAGAAGGCGGCGCGCAGGCCGGCGTCACCGTCATGGTGGACGGCGCGAGGGCGACGAAGGCGGGCGCCGTCTTCGCCAACGCCGAGCTGATCCTGGCCGGCGGCAAGTGGGACACGTTCCGCATGCTCCTGCATCCCGGCACGTGCATCGTCCCCTGCGCGTTCGCGGCGGCACAGGCCGAGGACGCCTCCGGGCGCGACTTCGTCGCCGGCCTCGTGGCCGGCTACGAGGTGATGGAGCGGATGGCGGCCGAGTTCATCCCCACGATGATGGCGCGCGGCTTCCACGCCGGTCCCGTCTTCGGCATATTCGGGGCCGCCGTCGCCGCCGCGAAGATCATGCGACTGACCGAGGACCAGACGACGAACGCCATCGGCCTCTGCGCCAATCTCGCCGGGGGCAATCTCGAGGCCCGCGGCCTGCGGGAGAGCGCCGCCGCCCGCAACGCCATGCTCGCGGTGGCGCTGGCGCGACAGGGCCGCGAGGCGGGCGAGGCGGCGCTGGAGGGCGACGCCGGCTTCTACCACGCCTACGCCGGCAACAACCGGGGCGACCTGACCTACAGCTTCACCGGCGACACACGCGCCAGCCTGGACGCGCTGACCACCGGGCTCGGCGAGGAGTGGCTGTTCCTGGAGACCCTCTACCGCATCTACTCCACCGCCGGCTACAACATCGCCCACGTCGACGTCACCGCGCAGCTCTGCGAGGAGCACGGCATCACCTACGAGGACGTCGACCGGGTCGAGGCGGTGGTGAACTGGCTGGAGACGCAGTACCCGAGCCCCGCCTTCCCCACCCGGCGGGAGGACCTCGGCGAAGCCGCCGTGGGCAGCACGCGGTACTACTCGGCCTACGGGGTCGTGCGGCGCGGCTTCCCCCTGCTGGCGGGGGCGCCCGACCCGCCGGAGGTGCTCGACCTCATGCGGCGGGTCACGCTCATCCCGTCCCACGAGATGACCCTCTTCGGCCCCCGCATCACCGTCTTCACGAAGGACGGGCAGAGCTACACCCGGCAGGCCACGGGACGCGAGTTCATCTGGGACTTCGAGGAGGAGGCGCGGCGCATTCGCGACGTCGTGCCGGGCGTCCCCGTCTCCGCGGCGCGGTTCGAGGAGATCATCGCGACCTGCCGCGGCCTCGACCGGGCCGACCCGGCCCACCGGCTCGTCGAGCTGACGGTGGCGTGAGGAGGTTCCGATGGTGACACGCAACGTATTCCGCCCGGTGGTGGTCGCGGCCCTCGGTCTTCTCCTGGCGGCCAGGCCGGCGCCGGCGGCCTGCGGAGAGACAGGCGTGCAGCTCCAGATCCTGGGCTCGGGGGGGCCGGGCGCGTCCTCCGGACGGGCCTCGGCCGGCTACCTCGTCTGGGTCGACGGGGTCAGCCGCATCCTCGTCGACGCCGGCGGCGGCATCAAGCAGCGCTTCCATGCGTCCGGCGCCGACCTCGAAGACGTGGGGCTGCTGGCGCTCAGTCACTTCCATCCCGACCATTCCGCCGAGGTGCCGGCGCTGCTGTGGCCCGGCGGCGCCGGGTTGCGGGTGGGCGGCCCATCCGGGAGCAGCGCGTTCCCGTCGCTGAACGACTGGCTGGACGGGCTGTTCGGACCGGGCGGGATCTTCCGGGTCCTCGCCGGCCGCCTCGACCTGGATGCGGTCACGGTGGACGTGGCGGCCGGCGCGCCGTCCGAGGTCTGGCGCGACGGAGACGTCCGGGTACGCGGCATCGGGGTGCCGCACGCCGAGGTCCCCACCGTGGGGTACCGGGTGGACGTGGGGGACGTCAGCGTGGGGTTCAGCAGCGACCAGAACGGCTCGGATGCCGCCTTCGTCGAGCTCGTGCGCGACGTGGACGTGCTGGTGGTGCACCTCGGCGGCGCCGAGACGTCGACCGGACGCTCGGCCGAGCTGCATGCCCGGCCGAGCGTCTGGGGCGCGCTGGCCGCGGACGCCGGGGCCGGCCGGGTGGTTGCGTCTCACGTCTCGACCTCGTCGCCGCAGGTCCTGGCGGACAGCCTCGGCCATCTGCGCGCGGCCTACGGAGGACCGGTCACGGTGGGCGAAGACCTCCTGTGCGTGCCGTTGCCCTGACCGCGCCGAAGGCTCAGCGGACGGTGATCGACGACTGCCGTGCGGCGCCGACTCGACGCGCACCGCGGGCCGGCCGCGGCCGAGCGAGGCGAAGGGTCGGGGCCGGGTTCCGCGCAAGCTACGGAGCCGAAACGCGCTGAGGTCGAAGTAACCCTGCCGGCCGGCGGTCGCATCGCTCCCGCGAATCGTGACGAGGCCAAGCGAGCCGTCATGGGCTTCCACGACGGCCCGCTCCCGCCGCAGGGTCTTCGCGCCGGCGAAGCTCCCAACCCGACCGCAGGTCGCGCGGGCGCCTACCGCAGCTCGTCCAGAGCCACGCCCCGCGCCTCGAAGGCGGCGGTGAGCAGCCGGCCCGCGTTCACTGCGGCCGGCCAGCCGGCGTAGAAGGTGACGTGCAGGACCACCTCGGAGAGCTCCTGCGGCTCGACCCCGTTCTGGTCGAGGGCGCGGTCGATGTGCAGGCGCAGCTCGTTGGTGACGTACAGGGCCTGGTTGACGGCCACGGTGATGAGGCTGCGGTCGCGCTTCGAGAGCAGCGGCCGCTCCCAGATGTCGCCGTAGAGCAGGCTGTTGCGCAGCGCCCCCAGCCGCGGCACCGCCGCGTAGGCGTCGCTGAGCCCGCCCGGGGTGGTGACCTCGGCCTGGAGCGCCGGGGCCCGCGGCAGGTCGCCGAGGGTCAAGCCCCGCGCCTCGAACGCCTCGGCCGCGGTCAGCGACGCCTGCACCCCGGTCGGCCACCCGGCGTAGAAGGTCACGTGCAGGATGATCTCGGAGATCTCTTCCGGCGTCAGCCCGTTGTCGAGCCCGCGGGGGATGTGAATGGCCAGCTCCTCCCGGGCCAGGGCCTGGAGGACGGCGATGGTGACGAGGCTGCGGTCGCGCTTGGACAGGTATGGGCGCTCCCAGACCTCGCCGTAGACCAGCGAGTTCCGCAGCTCGCGGAGATAGGGGGAGCCGGCGTACAGGTCGGGAGTCGGGACGGCCGGGACGTCTGCCTGCTGGGCGGCGGCGGTCGTGACCGACCCGCCGAACGGGAGGCCGGAAAGACAGAGGGCCGCGGCAACGGCCAGGTGGATTGCGCGGGTTCTCGTCAGCATCGTCCAAGCTCCATCCTCAGCGCCCGCCGGCCGACGAGCCGCTCCTCCATCCCCTGCCCACGGCTACAGGCGTTCTCGCGACCTCCGCTTCACGACGCCGACGGCGAGCAATCCCTGCATCGGGTTGCCGAAGGCGAAAGCCGGCAAAGAAGCGCAGAGCGCAACCTAGTATCGCACCACCCAGCCCTCTGTCAACGCGCTTCGCTCCCCCGGGTGCACGTCAGATTTGTTGGAGAGCCTGAGGCTGGCTTGGCGGCTCTTCGTTCCCGGAAGTCTCGAAGCAGCCGCGGAGCTTCCGGCCGTGCAGCGCGATGGCGGCGTCGGCCTCTGCGATGGCACAGCCCGTGCC
>JAJEEA010000033.1 GCA_022821235.1 Vicinamibacteria bacterium | reverse complement strand
GTGATCGGGGGCCGGCCCCGCCCGCCCGAGGAGCCGGCCCACGCGCCGGGCCGCCTTCTCGCCGCGCGGGGCGAGCGGGCGCTCGCGATCCGGCAGCGCCGGGGCGTCCCAGCTCGACTTGCCGTGACGGAGCAGGAGAATCGTCTTCACGACGGCCCCGGCCGGGTCTGCTCGAGCCGCCGCACCAGCTCGTCCCAGAGGGCGGCGTAGGCGCGCGCGGCCTCGCTGGTCCTCCGGAAGGCGCACAGCGGCTCGCGCCGCGCGCTCATCTGCTCGACCGCGCTCGAGTACGGAATCTCGGTCGCGAGCATGGGGCACGGCATCTCTTCCGGGGCCTCGCAGATCCGCCGATGCAGGGTCCGGCGGCGATCGACCATCGAGTAGAACGGCAGCACGCGGACGGCCGACGCCTCCCGCCGCAAGTGGCGGGCGAGCTGGCGGAGGGTCCGCCGGGACAGCGTCGTGGGGATGGTCGGCACGACGAGGGCGTCGGCGACGGTGAAGACCGCCTCCGAGGCGAGCGAGATGCTGGGGGCGCAGTCGAGGAAGACGTAGTCGTAGCCGGCGCCGAGCTCGCGGATTCTGCGGGTGAGGCGCCGGACGTACTTCGGGCTGTCGAGCAGCAGGTCGAGGTGGCGGTACGAGAAGTCGGCGGGAAGCAGGTCCAGCCCTTCGTAGTCGGTCTCGCGGACGTACCGGGCGAGGGCGCGCTTGCCGCGGACGAGCTTCCTGCCGCCGCCCCGGACCTTCATCCTGACCCGGAAGCACCAGGTGGCCGCGCCCTGCGGGTCGAGGTCGCAGATGAGGGTCCGCGCCCCCGACGCGGCGGCGAGCCACGCCAGGTTGACGGCGGCCGACGTCTTGCCCACGCCGCCCTTGATGTTGTACGCCGCCAGCACCTTCATCGTGAACCGCGGGCCGGGTCCGGGGCTTCCGGACGGGACGCGAGGAGCCGGTCGAGCTCGGCCGCGGTCCGCGCCGTCGCGAACCTCCCGACCTCGTCGGCGAGCCGCCGGCGCGCCGCGGCCTGCCGCGACTCCAGCCGGTCGATCAGGCGCCCCGCCGCCAGCAGCGTCGTCGCGTCCGCCCCGCCCGCCGCGAGGAGATCGCGCGCCGTGTCCTGCAGCTCGCCCTGCTGGACCTCCAGGTCGTTGAAGTCCCCGAGGTCGTCCTGCAGCCGCTTCAGCGAGCGGATGAAGGCGTTCACGCGGGCGGCGGCGAACAGGCTGCGGAAGAACTCGAGCAGGTACCGCAGCTTCTTGCAGGCGATCCGCAGCTCGTGAACGGCCTCGGCGGGGGTCTCCGCCGAGAGGCCGCGCCCACGCTTGCGCACCCTCGCGAACGCCCGCGCGATGCGCTCGCCCGCCAACTCGCGGACGGGCCGGGCGGCGTTCGCGCCCCCGCCGTCGGCGTCGGTCTCCAGAAGGCGTCGCCATTCCCGTTGCAGCCGCCGGTAGCGGGCCGAGTCGAGCCCCGAGAGCTGCCGCGCGTGCGCGGCCTCCCGGCGGCTCTTCAGGTGCTCGGCCAGCGGGGCCAGAGCGCCCCGGACGGACGCCGGCAGCCCGGCCTGATGGCCCCGCAGGCCGAGCAGGTGCACGTCGAGGTCCCGGGGCGGCCCCGTCAACCGGCCGAGCCACGCGAACTCGCCGGCGAAGCGGCGCGTCACGGCCTCGTCGAAGACGTCCCTGACCTGTCCCAGGCACGATCGCGTGCGCCGCACCGCGACCCGGAAGTCGTGCAGGAACTCGGGATCGAGGTCCGCCCGGAGCCCGGCCTCGTTGGCCTGCATCATCTCCCACAGGGCGGCGAGGATGCGCTTCACGGCGCGGTCGGTGCGCGCGTCCGGTTCGAGGCGCAGCTCGAGCTTGCCGGTGTAGTCGCCGGGCCGGCGGCCGACCGCGGCGAGAGCGAGATCGAGCTCCGTCTCCGGCCCCGGCGCCAGCCCGAGGTCCTCCTCCACGAAACGGCGCACGCCGCGATAGGCTCGTTCGTATCCCGTCATCCGGGCGAGCCGCAGGACCGTCGGCAGCCGCCGGCGGAGGCGCGTGGAACCGGCCGCGGTTCCCTGATCGAGCGACAGGCGCACCACCGCCTTGTCCCGGCCGTCGACCACGGAGATCCGCTCGCTGCGGCGATCGATCCGGACCACCGGCAGCAGCCGACGGATGCCCGTCACCGCCTGCAGCTCGTCGCGGAAGCCGCCCGGGGGCAGATCGCGGGCGAAGTCCGGCGGCGACGGCAGGGCCGCGCGGTGGCGGCGGCGACCGTCGAGAGCGTCCCAGCGCACGTGGCACGAGCCGTCCTCGGCATCGGACAGGACGGTGCCGGCGGCGCGGTAGAGGCGCCAGTCGAACGTGTCGAGGTAGGTGCGGGCGGCGGCCCGTCCGTGCTCCCGCCGGGTCGGGAACCGCTCCGCCAGCCGGGACAGGATGCCGGCCGCCGTCTGAGGCGCGTCGAGCAGGTACCTGTGGTACATCGAGCCGTCTGATGGTACACCGCCGCCGGGCCCGCGGCCGATTGAAACCCTTTTCACAATCACCGCCGCCGTGATAGTATCCGTGGCCGAGAGGTTGGGTGCTGGTCAAACGCTATTCCTTCATCATCGCTGATCGTTCGACCGGAGTCGTACACCGCTTCGCTCTGAGTCTCCGCCCGAAGCTGGTGGCCGCCCTGTTGATCGCTCTCCCCTTGGGGTGGGTCGGCCACGCCGCCCGGCTCGACGGGTCCCGGTTCGATCCCGCCCAGTGGCTGAAGTCGCCCCGCTGGACGATGAACGACCGGTTGCGCTCGCTCAACACCCTGCTCCAGACCGAGATCGACCGCTACAGCACCACCGCCGTCGACGTCTCCCGCCGGGTGGCCGCCCTGCAGCTCGTCGTCGAGGCCCTGCGCGAGCAGTCCGTCGTCGACCCCGGCGTCAGGCAGGCCATGGTGCAGGTGGCGGAGATCGATCGTTCGCGAAGGGCGTCGGCCCTGCGGGCGGTGGCGGAGGCCGCGCCCACCGAGACCCTCAACCTGCTGCACGATCTGCTCGACGTGCTGGAGATCGAGCTCGGGGTCACCAGGGACCAGATCCAGCTCCGGCGGGACCTCGCCGCCGCGACGCCCCTCAACCTCCCCGCCCCGGGCCGCATCAGGTCGCGGTTCGGGTACCGGAGAGATCCCTTCACCCGCGAGCGGGCGTTTCACGAGGGGCTCGACATCTCCACCGGGTACGGACAACCGGTCCGGGCAACGGCCGCGGGCCGCGTCGTCGAAGCCGGACGCAACGGCAGATTCGGCAAGATGGTCGAAATCGACCACGGCTTCGGCCGGCGCACGCGCTATGCTCACCTGTCGGAGTTCAACATCGGCGTCGGCGAAGACGTCGAGCGCGGGCAGGTCATCGGGCACTCCGGCGCCACCGGCCGCGCCACCGGGTCCCACCTCCATTACGAGGTCCTGGTCGGCAACCGCCCCATGAACCCGCTCCGGCTCGTATTCGCCTCGAGCGGCGTCTCGGCCGACTGATCTCCGTCGCGGGACCGCCGTCGGCGTCATCCCTTCCAACAGGTTTCGTTTTCCCGACGACCCGCGAGTCGGAGCGGAGTCGAAGGCGACCCTCGCCGGGCTCGGGTACCCCCGGATCGCGCGTCGATCGTACGCGCCGGGGGCGCGGGGTTCGCGACCGTCGAACCCGTCGTCTTGACGCGTCCAGACCCCTTCCCTACAATCGATCATGTCCGTGTCCACCGGATCGACACCCGCCTTGGATCATCATCGACAGCGCAACGTCACGGAGGGGCCGGCCCTGCCCGAGGACCGGCCGGCGGTCGCGGGACGGCCCGAGCTGCCGGAGGGATGGTCCGGCGCCAGGCGCGGGCTCCTGCGCGACCTCGGGTTCGCGTCGGGAGCTTCGCCGGCGCGAAGCTCCGGCGACGACCGATTGGTGGGCCAGGTTGGCCCGTGACGCGGTTCCTGGACTCGACCGATGCTGCAGAACGTCCTCAGGAAAGTCTTCGGCACTCAGAACGAGCGCGATCTCAAGCGTATGCAGCCGGCGTTGGCGGAGATCAACGACCGCGAGGCGGCGGTCCGGGCCCTCGACGATGCCGGGCTCCGCGGGCGCACAACGACCCTGCGCGAGCGCGCCGACCGGGGCGAGCCCATCGACGACCTGCTGCCCGACGCCTTCGCGGTGGTCCGCGAGGCGGGCCGGCGCGTGCTCGACATGCGCCACTTCGACGTCCAGCTCATCGGGGGCATGGTCCTGCACCAGGGCAAGATCGCCGAGATGAAGACCGGCGAGGGCAAGACCCTCGTCGCCACCCTCGCCGCGTACCTGAACGCCCTCGGCGGCGGGGGGGTCCACGTCGTCACCGTCAACGACTACCTGGCCCGGCGCGACGCCGAGTGGATGGGGCGCATCTACCGGTTCCTCGGCATGTCGGTCGGGGTCATCCAGCACGACCTGCGCGACCCCGAGCGCCAGGCCGCCTACGCCTGCGACATCACCTACGGCACCAACAACGAGTACGGCTTCGACTACCTGCGCGACAACATGAAGTTCGAGCTCGCGCACTACGTGCAGCGCGGGCACCGCTTCGCCATCGTCGACGAGGTCGACAGCATCCTCATCGACGAGGCCCGGACCCCCCTCATCATCTCGGGGCCGGCCGAGCAGTCGACCGAGCTCTACTACGAGGTCGACCGCATCATCCCCCGCCTGAAGCCGGGAGCGGTCACCCAGGGCAACGTCAAGGCGGAGGACCGCGAGGCCCTCGAGGACACCGGCGACTACCTGACCGACGAGAAGCACAAGACCGTCTCGCTGACCGAGACCGGCATGGCGAAGGCCGAGAAGATGCTGGCCAAGCGCCTCAACCCCGGCGGGCTCTACGACCCCGCCAACATGCCCCTCCTCCACCACGTCAACCAGGCCCTGCGCGCCCACGCGCTGTTCAGGCGCGACGTCGAGTACATGGTGAAGGACGGCCAGGTCGTCATCGTCGACGAGTTCACGGGCCGGCTCATGCCCGGCCGCCGCTGGAGCGACGGCCTGCATCAGGCGGTCGAGGCCAAGGAGAAGGTCAAGATCGAGCGGGAGAACCAGACCCTCGCGACGGTCACGTTCCAGAACTACTTCCGCAAGTACGACAAGCTGTCGGGCATGACCGGCACCGCCGACACCGAGGCGCCGGAGTTCGCCAAGATCTACAAGCTGGACGTCATGGTCATCCCGACCAACCGTCCCCTCGTGCGCATCGAGGAGGCGGACTCGGTCTACCGGACCGAGCGCGAGAAGTACGACGCCATCGCCGAGGACATCATCGAGAAGCAGGAGGCAGGCCGCCCGGTGCTCGTCGGCACGGTGTCGATCGAGAAGTCCGAGCGCCTCGCGGGGCTGCTCAAGCGGCGGGGCGTCAAGCACGTCGTGCTCAACGCCAAGTTCCACGCCCAGGAGGCCGAGATCGTCGCCCAGGCCGGCCGCCGGGGGGCGGTGACCATCGCCACCAACATGGCCGGCCGCGGCACCGACATCGTCCTCGGCGGCAACGCCGAGTACATGTCGCGCCAGCGGTCACTCGCCGAGCAGGCGGCGGAACGGCTGCCGAAGGAGGAGGCGAAGTTCGTCGACGACGACGAGTTCGTCTACTTCTACCACCTCGAGCACTTCTACCGGGTGCCGCGCCCCGCGTGGGACCGCATCTTCGGGCAGTTCGGGGAGCAGACCGCGGCCGAGCACGAGGAGGTCGTCGACGCCGGCGGGCTGCACATCATCGGGACCGAGCGGCACGAGTCGCGCCGCATCGACAACCAGCTCCGGGGCCGGGCGGGCCGCCAGGGCGACCCCGGCTCGTCGCGGTTCTACCTGTCCCTCGAGGACGACCTGATGCGCATCTTCGGGTCCGACCGCATCTCGGGGCTGATGGAGCGGCTGGGCATGGAAGAGGGGGTCCCCATCGAGCACCGCATGGTGACCCGGGCCATCGAGCGGGCCCAGAAGCAGGTCGAGGCGCAGCACTTCTCGGTGCGGAAGCACCTGCTCGAGTACGACGACGTCATGAACAAGCAGCGCGAGAACGTCTACACGCTGCGCCGGGAGCTGCTCGACGGTCAGGTGCACGTGTCCGACGACGAGGTCGTCGACAGCCGCCGCTACCTGATGACCCTGGCCGAGGACCTCGTCGACCAGGAGGTCGAGGCCCACTGCGGCCGCGACACCGACCCGGAGGAATGGGACACCGACGGCCTGTCGCGGGCCGTCGGCGAGCTCGCGGGGCTGCCGCCGGAGCAGATCGACGAGTTCGAGCTCGACGACAAGAGCCCCGACGAGATGCTCGACCTGTTGTGGGCGGCGGTCAAGTCGCGCTACGAGGAGAAGGAAGAGGGGATCGACGCGGAGCTGCTGCGGCGGGTCGAGCGCGACGTGATGCTGCAGATCGTCGACACGCAGTGGAAGGACCACCTCTACAGCCTCGATCACCTCAAGGAGGGGATCGGCCTGCGGGCCCATGCCCAGCGGGACCCCCTCGTCGAGTACAAGCGGGAGAGCTTCGCCCTGTTCCAGGCGATGAAGGAGCGGATCGACACCGAGATGATCCGCTATCTGTGGCGCCTGCGGCCGATCGTGCAGGGCGAGGGCGGCGAGGTCGCCCGGCCGGCGGCCCGCCAGCGGGCGCCGGTGAC
>JAJEEA010000381.1 GCA_022821235.1 Vicinamibacteria bacterium | reverse complement strand
CCGCGCCAACGGCCGCGCCGACACTGGGGCCCGCAACGGCCACGCCCACGCCCACGGCCGCGCCCACGCCGCCCACCCCAACGCAGGAGCCGACCGCGGCGCGACAGTCAGCGGTGGCGACGGAACCGCCCCCCCGGTCCCCGAGGCGGCCCGCGAGCAGGTGCTGCAGAGGGCCCGGCAGCTCCAGTGGGACCTACCCCCCGACTTCCACGACACGGTGACGGAGCGGACCTACCACGCCGCGCAGGAGATCGCCGAGGGCGCGATGCGCCGCGGCCTCGGGCGGGCCGGCTTCGATCTGGACCGGCGGCTCGACGGGCTCCTGACGAGCCGGTGGCTCGGGTTCCCGCTGATGCTCGCGATCCTCGCGGTGGTCTTCTGGCTGACCATCGAGGGGGCCAACGTCCCGTCGAGCCTGCTCGCGACCCTGCTGATTGACACGATCCATCCGTGGCTGACGGGGGTCGGCGAGACCCTGCGCATGCCCTGGTGGCTCAGCGGCTTCCTCTTCGACGGCATCTACCTCGCCACCGCGTGGGTCATCGCGGTGATGCTGCCGCCGATGGCCATCTTCTTCCCGCTGTTCACCCTGCTCGAGGACTTCGGCTACCTGCCCCGGGTGGCGTTCAACCTCGACTCGCTGTTCCGCCGCGCCGGCGCCCACGGCAAGCAGGCCCTGACGATGTGCATGGGCTTCGGGTGCAACGCGGCGGGGGTGGTGTCGACCCGCATCATCGACAGCCCGCGGGAGCGGCTCATCGCCATCATCACGAACAACTTCTCGCTGTGCAACGGGCGCTGGCCGACGCAGATCCTCATCGCGTCGATCTTCATAGGGGCACTGGCCCCCGCTCACCTCGCGGGGCTCGTCTCGGCCGCCGCGGTGGTGGGCATCGCGGTGCTCGGCATCGTGACGATGCTGGCGGCCTCGTGGCTGCTCTCGCGCACGGTGCTGCGGGGCGAGGCCACCAGCTTCAGCCTCGAGCTGCCGCCGTACCGCCCGCCCCGCGTCCTGCAGACCCTCTATACGTCGGTCATCGACCGCACCCTCATCGTCCTGTGGCGCGCGGTGCTGTTCGCGATGCCGGCGGGCGCGGCGATCTGGCTCATCTCCAACGTATCCCTCGGCGACGCGAGCCTCGCCGCCCACTCGGTCGAGTGGCTCGACGGGCCGGGCCTCCTCATCGGGCTGAACGGGGTGATCCTGCTCGCGTACATCGTCGCCATCCCCGCGAACGAGATCGTCATCCCGACGGTGCTGATGCTGACGGTGCTGACCGCCAACGTGGCGGGGGCGGGTCAGGGGGCGGGGGTGATGTTCGAGCTCGACAGCACCGACGCCACCGGCGACCTGCTGCGGGCGGGGGGCTGGACGCTGCTCACGGCGGTGAACCTCATGCTGTTCAGCCTGCTGCACAACCCGTGCTCGACGACCATCTACACGATCTACAAGGAGACGCGCAGCGCCCGCTGGACCACGGTGGCCGCCCTCCTGCCGGTCGCGATGGGCGTGACCGTCTGCTTCCTGCTGACTCAGGTGTGGCGCCTGCTGGCGTGAGCGCGCAGCCGACGGTCGCCTGCCTTGCGCAGGCCCTTGAGGAGCACGGCGGGTAGCCTCTTCAACCGCTGAGATCGGGGATCGACCTCGAAACCGCCCGACTCCAGCGCGGTCACCCCGAGCAGGGGCTCGGCGTCGGCGTCGCCGAACACCAGCGTGCCGCCGACGATCTTGCCCATGAACTCGATACGCCCGACCGTGGTGCTCAACTCGATGGGACTGCCGTCGGCCAGCACGTAGTTCTCGCTGGCGAGAGGTTTCAGGCCGATGGCCTCCAGGTGGGGCCGCGGGACCAGGGAATCGAAGGCGCCGGTGTCGACGAGGAAGCGCCCGGTCCACTGCCGCTCCGGATCCGCCGGGTTGCGGATCGTCACCATGACGTGCGTCGCACCCATACGTCCATTCTAGTCGACACCCGGCGAGTGGCCGTGGCGGCGGCAACCGAGATGTGATGTAGTAGCACGATCCAGTCAACGGGGCGCGGGCCTGTCGCGCTGACGGGGGGCGTCAGGCCGCCCATCGTGCTACGGAGGGAACGATGGCGAGACGAATCGACGTCAGGCTGTACGGAGCACTGCTCGGTTTCCTTGTGCTGGCGGCGGCGTCGATCGGCCCCGAACCCGCGGGCCGGCTGAGCGCCCAGGAGCGCCCCCTGAGGGCGATGGTGCTGACGGGCCAGAACAACCACGGCTGGCAGGTGCTGAGCGAGCACTACCGGTCGATTCTCGAGGAGACCGGCCTGTTCGAGGTGGACGTGGTGACCAGCCCGCCGCGGGGGGCCGACATGAACGGGTTCGCGCCCGCGTTCTCCGACTACGACGTCGTCGTCCTGGAGTACAACGGCGACATGTGGCCGGCGCCCGTCCGGGAGTCGTTCGAGCGCTACATGCTGAACGGCGGCGGCCTCGTCTACGGCCACGCCGTCAACCACACGTTCGCGGACTGGCCCGCCTTCAACGAGATGATCGGCTTCGGCGCGTGGGGCGGGCGCGACGAGCGGCACGGCCCCTTCGTGAAGTACCGCAACGGCAGGCTGTTCCTCGATCACACACCGGGTCACGCCGGCGAGTGCGTCGACCCTCACGAGTACCCGGTGGTGACCCGCGAGCCGGACCACCCCATCATGCGCGGACTCCCGCGCGTCTGGCTGCACGGCACCGACGAGCTGTACAGCAACCAGCGCGGCCCCGCGAAGAACCTGACGATTCTGGCCACCGCGTGGTCCGACCCCGCCCGCGAGGCGCACTGGGGGGTGCGCACCCACGGCACCGGCGACGACGAGCCGATGGTGCACACCGTGCGCTACGGCCGGGGCCGCATCGTCGGCACCGCCATGGGCCACGTCGACGGGGGCGCGGCGCCCGGGTCGGGGCCCTGGCCGGCCATCGAGTGCGTGGGGTTCATCACCCTGATACAGCGCGCGGCGGAGTGGGCGGCCACCGGCAACGTCACCCAGCCGGTGCCCGACGACTTCCCCACCGCGGCCGGCGTCAGCCTGCGGTAGAAGGGCCCTGCACGGCTCGATCCAGCGCGGCGG
>JAJEEA010000405.1 GCA_022821235.1 Vicinamibacteria bacterium | reverse complement strand
AGCGCCGAACGGAACCTCCGCCGCGCTCGCGCGGTGGCCGAGGCGACGGCTCTGATGGACTGGAGCGTGCGGCGTGAGCATCCGAACGGTGCGGCCGGAGTCGATCACGGCGGGTGTCGTCCTCCGCGAGGAGGCGGTCGCATCGCCCATCCTCCGCAGAAGCGGTCAATGCATGAGCAGCCGTTTTGTTGGCTGCGCCACAGGAAACGGAAAGGCGGGTGTCGGCGCCGAGACCGGCGGGGCCACCGGCGCGCGTCGGTGGCCCCGCCATCAGGCTCTAGGAACAGCCGGACCCGGTTCGCTCCCCGCGAACCCACCCGGCCAGCATCTGCCACTCCGGGTCGTCACGACTCTGCCAGCGCCGCGGACCGTTGTGCGTGTAGGCGCCGCCGCCGTCGGGATGAAGGGGCTTCAGCAGAAACCGACTCTGCTCGGGATTGCCCGGCGTGATCACGCGGGTGATCAGCCGATAGGCTCGCTGGGCCTCTTCGTCGCTCCACTCGTCGCCGCGTCCGGGAGCCGGCGCGAAGCCGATGAGACCCCCGGAATGGCAGTTGCTGCAGCGGAGCTGCCCTTCGCGCGGATTCGCGAACACGGGCTGAACGCACGCGCGGAAGAACTCGAAGTCGATCTCGGGCTCCGGCGGAGGGACGAAGGCGTCGTCCGGCATGCTTCGAATCCAATCGAGCAGCGCAACGTACTCCGGGTCGTCGGCGGAGGTCCAGTAGGCCCCCCCGGTGTGAGTCAGTCCGCCCGCATCGGGTGACAGGGGCTTCAAGAGCAGCCGGCTGCTCTCGGGGTCGGCCGTGTTGATGAGCTGGCTCACGACCTCGAAGTTGCGCATCGACTGCTCGCTGCTCCAGCCGGCATTGGAGCTCGGGGTCTCCAGACTGAAGCGCACGCTCGTCTGCCACGTGTGACACATCACGCACGACGCATAGCCCCGAGTCGTGCCCCCGCGGTCTTCCATGAAGACGCTCTCGACGGTGCCGCGATACGTCTCCAGCTCGCCGGCGCTCAGGGTCTGGGCGGCGACCGGCGCGACGATGCCCGGCGTCAGCGCCAAGGCCGCCACCGCGGCCAGACGGCAGATCGGTCCCAGGTCGACTCTCGTCATCATGACGCCTACTCCTCTGACGACGGCATGTTGGTGCCCTTGGGATTCACGCGGTCGGGGGGCAGGATGACGGTGCTGATGCGCGCCGGCCGCGCACCGGTCGTGATGCTGGCGACCACCTCGAGCTTCTCCAGATCGATCGCCAGCGTCTGGTCGGTCCCGGACACCGCGACATACATGGTCTTGCTGTCGGGTGTCGACGTCATCCAGTTGGCGCTCGGGCCCACCTCGACGCCGCCGATGTACTCGAGGTCGGGCAGACTCCAGCCGTAGATGCGGCTGTCGAGCCGGCTCGAGGCCCACACGGCGGAACGATCCGCCAGCACCTCGAGACCGTGCATGTCACCGGTCTGTATCCCGTCGGCGTTCTTCTCCCACAAGGGCAGCTCGGGTGGCCACAGCATGTCGACGACCTCGCGGCTCTCCCAGTCGATGACCCACACGGCGTTGATCCCGGTCGCCTGCGCGAAGATCCGTTTGGTCGACCCGTCGTCGTTCGCCTCGAAGGCCATCGGCCGCACCTCGTGGTGCGTCCGGCCGTACTGCTCGTATCCACTCAGCCCGAGCGACCAGGCCACCGTGTCGGTCTCGGGGTCGATCACCTGGATCGTCGGATCATCCGGCCCGGCCGGACCCCTGAGACCGAGCACGATCCACCGTTCGTCGGGGGTCACGAAGACGTTGTGCACCGGATAGTGCACCTCGATGCTCTTGACGGTCTCGTGCGTGTCGATGTCGATGACGTCGACGAGCGCCGGCGACACCCGGTTCGGATCGACCTCGACCCCGGGGCCGACGGGATTCATCGACCGCCGTGCGATCCCCGCATAGATCTTCCGGTACTTCTTGTTGACCGCGACCTTGTTCGGTCGCTGCGACAGCTCGATCTGCTCGACCAGGTCGAGCGTCTTCGTGTCGAACACGTCGACCGTATGGTCCTGCTCGTTCGCGCAGTAGTAGTAGAGCGCGTCGGGATGCATCGTCAGGTTGTGCGGATGCGGGCAACCTCTGATCAGCCCTACGACCTCGTTCAGCTCGGGGTCGATGACGTGCTGGATGGTGCCCGCGTTGTTGCTCTGCAGGATCCGCACGACCATCCCGTCGTCGGAATCGAGCTGGGGCACCGTCTGCGCCGCCGCGGGCGAGGCGACGAGCAGACTGGCGACGACGACCCAGAGTGCGCGGCCGAAGAGTGAACCTGTCATCTGAACCTCCGTGTCATGGTCCATGGCGCACGGGACTGCTGCGCCGCACGACCGACCTGGTCCTGGCCGGACAGCCCATGATAGCCGAGATGGACCTCCGGCGTCTTGCCCGCGCTCATGGCAAGCTGCAAGCCAGGAGGCTCTTCCGGCGATGTTCAGGCTCTAGCCCGTCTCCAGGTCGCACCGGGCGGTCAGGATGTGCACGTGGACGCGGCCGCCGTGCTCGCGGTGCAGGACCGCAGGAGTAGCGGTCCGGCTCCAGTCCGGCCCACGCCGTCTTCTCGAACTCGTCGAGGACCGCGTCGATCTGCGCGTCGCTCGGCCGGTCCTCCGGCGCCCGCGCGATCAGAACCGAGCGGTACTCGTGCTCGAACTCCAGAGAGCGGCGACGGCGGCGACCATGCCGGGGTCTCCCCGGAGCACCTCGACGCCCTCGACCGCCGAGGCGTGGCACGACGACTCCCGGACGCCGGCGACTCGCGCTCGCGAAGCCCGGCAGGCGCTACGGCTCGTCCGTCGCCGCTTCGCCCGGCGGTGCTCCCAGGCGCACGGCCCAGAGGCCGGAGTTCATGTCCGAGAAGAAGATCGTCCCCTTGTGCGGCTGGGCGCCGAAGACCTGCGGCGCGTTCGGGACGAAGCCCTCGGGGTCGAGCGGCAGAAAGCGGGCGATCTCCCGGCCCTGCCGGTAGAGGTTGCCGAGCAGCTCGCCGGAGACGTCGACCACCCGCAGGCCCCCGTTGTAGAACCCGACGTACATCACGTCGTCCTCGACCCGGATGTTGTGGCTCCCCGCCTCGGGCACCTCGTAGCGGCCGACGAGGCGCGGCGGCGACTCGAAGCGCTCGTCCCACTCCAGGATGTGGACCCAGCCGCGCCAGCGATGGGGCTCGTCCTCGTAGCCGGGGGTGCCCGTGCCGACGGCCGCCTGCGGGCTGTAGTTGGGGCCGCTCCGCGCCGCCTCGTCCCCCGCGAAGATGTAGAACTTGCCGGTCGACACGCTCCGGTAGGGATAGACGGCGTGGTTCCAGCCGGTCGGGAACGGGAACTGCCCTATGAGCCTCGGGTCCCGCGGGCTGCCGCCCCTGCCGCCGCCGCCCACGTCGACCACCGCCACCCCGTCCGTCCAGTTCGCCGAGTACGCGATGCCCTCGACCACCACGACGTCGTGGACCGAACGCGCCGGGTTGTCGAGCGCGAAGCTCCCCACCCGCCGGGGAGACGAGCGGTCCGCGATGTCGATGATGTCGTAGCGCCGGGCGCCGGAGAGCGCGTACACGTAGCCGTCGTGGATGAAGGTGTTGTGGACGCCGCCCGTGAGCTGGTCGTCGTACTCGGCGACCCTCCGCACCCCGACGGCCGGATCGGACACGTCGAGGAGGACCAGCCCGTTGCGGCGGTTGGAGGCGCCCTCGCGCGAGAGCACCGCGGTCCTGCCGTCCTCCGAGACCTTGACGTCGTTCACCGTGCGTGCGTCCACGCGGACGACGTCCACGAGATCGATGCTCGCCGGGTCCGTCACGTCCCAGAAGTAGGCGTGGCCGCCGGCGTTGTGGGTACCGGTGACTGCGTAGTCGCGTCCGTCGGGGGCCTCCCACACCCAGAGGTCGGTGGTGGCCCGGTCCTGCACCCGGGCGTGCCCGACCAGCTCGATGGGGCGCCGCACGCCGCGCTCGACGACGCGGATGACGGTGGCGGCCGATACCGGGCCGCTGCGGGCGACGACGGTATAGACGCCGGGCAGCTCCGCCACGAAGCGGCCGTCCTGCGTGATCAGCCCCGAGGACGGGCCGCCGGCGCTCAGGTCGTCGGTGACGGCCGAGACGCTGAACCCGACCGGGACGTCGTCGAGCCGCCGCCCGGCGGCGTCGGTCGCCACGGCCGTCAGGCGCGTCACGTCCCCGGTCCGAACGGCGCTCCGGTCCGGGGTCAGGTCGATGCGCGCCACCGGGTTCGGCGCCACGTCGAAGAGCATCTCGGCGACGGCGCCGCCGGCCGTCGCCGTGATCGTGACCCGGCCCGGCGCGCCGAGCGCCAGCACCCCGTGGGCGCCGGCGCCATCGACGGCGGCCGGCCGACCCACCGGCAGGGCCACCGAGCCGTCCGACGAACGCCAGTCGATCTCCGCGTCCGCGACGACGGTCCCCGTCTCGTCCCGCGCCTCGGCGAGGACCGCCACTTCGGTACCGGCGTAGAACGGCCCCGAGGCGCTCACGGTGAGCGACGCGGCCGGCCGCGGCAGGATGGTGAGGGGCACGCGCCGCTGCAGACGAGTCTCCGCGCCCGGGTCCGGCGCCGCCGGGTCGGGCGCCGGACGCGCCACCCGCACCATCACCGCGAACCGGCCCGGGCGCATGGTCGAGATTCGGCCGTCGGCCGACACCGTGAAGATGTTGAAGCCCCATGTCCGTTCCTCGAGGTTCCAGTACTGACCGTACAGCGGCAGGTAGAGGACCTGGGCCTCCATCTCGTTCCCGTCGGCGTCGAGCACCGTCGCCTCGATTCGGGCACCCTCGCCGGCGGTCAGGGTGATCTCTTCCGGGGAGACGGAGAGGGACGCCGGCGTCGGCCCGCCCGGTTCGATCGCGGCTTGCGCGAACGCGGTAGCCGGAACGAGCAGGACGGCGGCCAGCGCCTTCGCGCGTCGGCTGGTTGCGGAAAGCGACATCTGCGCTACTCCTCGTTCTCGCATTGGTGGGTGCGAGCCACCGAGTCTCGGGAGCGCCGTCCGGCGCGGTCGAAGCGCGTCAGCGAGTTGCCGGCAGGACCGTGAAGCCCTCTCGATAGCTCGCGTCCCGCAGTCGCCGGTCGAACGTGACGAAGTCCTGTCCCGCCGGCGCCTGCCCGCACCACGACAGGGCGGCGGCGAGCTGCAGCGCGTCCGCGGCCCGCAAGGGATGGACGGCCAGCAGCCGTTCCGCCGTGTTGCGTAATGCCTCGTTGGGCTGCATTTCCATCCAGGCGCCGGCGAGTGAACGCAGCACGTGCCGGGCTGCACGCTCGTCGGCCCGAGTCGTGCCGCCCTCCCGGGTGCGCCGCATCAGGGCCGAGACACACTCGGTGCGTGTGCCCCACCACACCACCATTGATGCGTCCTCGGCGAGAATCTCTCGCACCACCACCGACGTGGGCCCCTGAACACAGAGCGGCACCACGGCCGACGTGTCCCAGAACTTCACCAGCTCTCGTCGCGCTCGCGCAAGGCCGCCGCCTGAACGGCTCCTTGCGGGTCCGCGGGCCGCGGCAGGTCCCAGAAATCCGCGGGCAGGGGCTTGTGTCCACGCTTGAGCAGACCCCTCGCCTCCAGATCTCTCACGTGCTCGGGCAGGGAGGCGGCGCTCGGGAGGGGAAGCAGGCGCGCAATGGCGCGGCCGTGCTCGGTGATGACCACCTCCTCACCGGCCTTGACCTGCCGCAGGTAGGCGCTCAACGACATCTTGAGCCGAGAGACGGTGGTTGTCTGCATGTTCCTTTCAGGTCGGTAATATCAGACCATAGTAGTCAATTTTCTGTTGACGAGCAACCATCCGGTCCGCGCGGCGGGGCCTTACCGCCGCTTCATCTGCTTGCGCTCCAGCAGGAACGCCACCACCGTGTCGTGGAAGTGCCGCCCGGCGCCGCCGAGGCGCAGGACGTCGAGGCCGCGGTCGCGGGCCTGGTGCTCCACCGAGTCCTGCCACTCGCCGATGCGGCGGGCGAGCTGACGCACGTCGTCGGCCGCGAGCACCCGGGTGCGGCCCGTCTCGGCGTCGGCGGCCTCGATCCAGCCCGCCGACAGCGCCGGCAGCTCGAACGCGAACGCGCTGTCTATCAGCACCACGAACACGTCGTGGGCGCTGTTCATGTCGGCGAGCTCGGCCAGGAACGCCTGCGGGTCCTCGAACAGGAAGTCGGAGATCACCGGTACGAGCGACCGGCGCCGCAGGAGCTCGGCGAAGGTCCGGTGCGAGGCCGGCTCGGCGCCGTACCGTCCGCGGAGCTGCTCCTGGTAGACGTCGACGCAGTGGATGGCGTGGTTGCGCCCCGGCTGCGGGCGCACCGCGATGCGGCGAGCGTCGCGGTCGAAGGTGACGAGGCCGGCCCGGTCCTGGAAGAAGGCGGCGGCGAGGGCGAACGTCGCCACGGTGTGGGCGATGACCCGGGCAATCGACTCGCCCCCGGCCCCGCACCGGGTCGAGTCGGAGACGTCGGCCGCGATGATCACCGAGGCGCTGCTCTCCTGGTCGAACTCGCGGGTCATCAGGGGGCTGAAGTTGGTGAGGGTCGACTGCGCCCAGTCGATGGCCGACGGACGGTCGCCGGGCTCCCACTCGCGCAGGCCCGCGAGGTCGTGGCCGGGGCCGTGGACGAGGCTGGGGTGGATGCCCCCCATCAGCTCCTGCATGCGCCGCCGGATGACGAGCTCGACGTCCCGGATCTCTTCCCAGGACACGAGCGAGTCGTCGGCGTCGAGGCTCATGGAATCGGCACCTGGTCGACTACGGCGACGCCACGTCCCGGCCCGCCGCCTGGGGCGTTGCGTTGAACGCGTTGTCGGCGTCGAGGCTCATGGAATCGGCACCCGGCCGACTACGGCGATCCCCATGTCCTGGCCCGCCGGGTGGGCGTCGCGTCGACGCGTCCTCGGCGTGGCCACTCATGGAATCGGCACGCGGTCGACGATGTCCTCGATGACGTCCTCGACGCGCACGCCGCGGCCGGCCGCGTGGGGGGCGAGCCAGACGCGGTGGCCGAGAACGTAGGGGGCCAGCGCCTGCACGTCCTCGGGGTAGACGTCGGCCCGGCGGCCCGAGAGCAGGGCCCACACCTTGACGAGCCGGCCCCAGCAGATGGTGGCGCGGGGCGAGCCCCCGAGGTCCACGAACTGCTCCACCAGCGGCGAGGGTGAATGCTGCCGCCACTCCGTCTCCGGGCTGTAGGGCCGGCTCGCCGCCACCAGCCGGCGGATGTACTTCCCGAGCGCCTCGTGCAGGAACACCTGCTCGCCGATGCGGGCCCGCAGCTCGAGCACCCGCGCCTTCGGCATCAGGCCGTCGAGGTGCACCTTCTTGAAGTCGAAGGCCACCAGCTTCTGCTCCTCCTCGGGGGGCAGGTAGCCGATGTTGACCATGATCGCGAACCGGTCGGTGGCCGCCTCCGACAGGGGGAAGGTGCCCTGGCCGAGCTCGATCGGGTTCATGGTGGCGATGGCGAAGCTGAAGGCGGGCAGCTTGTAGGTCTCCTTGCCGACGGTGACCGAGCGGTCCTGCAGGCCCTCGAGGAACGCGCTCTGCGACTTGAGGGGGATCCGGTTGATCTCGTCGAGCAGGATCACCTCGGCCGAGGCGAGGGGGCCGAACTCGGTCATGAAGTCGCCGGTCGCCGGGTTGATCATCTGGAACCCGACGACCTCGGTCGGCTGCAGGTCGGCGCGGCCCTGCAGGCGCGCGAACCGGGCCCCGCTGATGGCGGCGAGGATGACCCCGAAGAACGTCTTGCCGACGCCGGGCACCCCGCGCAGCAGCAGGTTGCCGGCGTTCACCTGACGCTGCTCCTCCTGGTCGTAGGTGGTGGGAATCTCGGCCAGCAGCACCATGTTGGCGAGGGCCTTCTCGCGCTCGTAGCCGACGAGCGCTTTGCCGCCCTCGGCGATGATGGCGTCGTGGAAGTCGACGGCGTCCTGCAGGTCGGCGTGCATGGGTCTACGGTTGCGTGCGGTGGATGACGGCGTCGTGGAGGGCGACGGTGAAGACTCCGGACGCCGCAATGCGGATGCCTCGTTCGGCGCGTATTCTACCGTGTCGCTTCGGTCGCAGTCCGTCGCCAGCCGGGCTCGCAGGGAGCTCGCAGGGTCAGAGCCGGGAGGGGTGGGGTATGCTGGACGTTCGGTGGTGCACGAGAGCCCCGCTTGTCGCGCTTCACCGTCGCGGCCCGGGAGGGGTCGTCGGGGCGGCTTCCCGCGCAGTCGTGGACGTGAGAAACGAGGAATCGCGCAGAATGAAGGCCATGCTCGACGGAGAGCCGAGGGTGGACGGCGAGCGCATCGCCGCCGCGAAGATCGCCGCCAAGCTGGCGCGGGTGCCCGCCGTCGTCGCCGTCCATGCGAGCGACTCCCGGGGGACGACCCGGATCTGGACCGTTCTCGTCGAAGACGACGATGCGACGCTCGACGCCGTGTTCCAGGGAGAGCTGGAGCTTCACGACGACTACGGAGAGCGGCTGGCGTCGGTCGAGTTCCACGTGGTGTCGCAGGAAGCTGCGCGTTCTCTCGCGCTGGGCGACGCGATCTACGAGCGTGCCCGTTGATGACGCAGACGCCGCAGGCATTTCTGGAACAGGCCGGACACAATCGTCGCGTAGCCGAGGCGCTGCTGCAGGGCGATCCTCCTATCAGCCGCCAGTGGGCCATCACCTGCCTCTTCTACGCGGTCCTCCACTACGTCAACGCGCACGTCTCCAGCCACGGGCAGCCCGTGCCTGCGGATCACGGAGCCCGCGATCTCTGGGTCAGCCGGTTCATGCGCTCCGTCTACCCGGCTTACAGGTGGCTCAGGACTCGGAGCGAGGGGGCTCGGTACGGCATGCGCCACCCCGGCGAGCAGGAGCTCGAGGAGTCGCGCCGGCGGGCCGACGCGATTGAGAGCTTCGTCGCGAGACGCCTTCGCCGTGCCGTGCACTGACCCGCTACTCGGCCGGACCGGGCTCCAGCAGGGGCTTGAGCCCGCCCCACACGTCGGGGTCGAGCGCGAGCAGGGTCGCCAGGTACAGGTCGACGTCGGGGGCCTCGAAGCGCCCGCGCAGGCCGTCCACGGCCGGGGCGAGCCGGTCGGCCGCGAACGGCTCCGGTTCGTGACCCGGCGCAATCAGGCCGTCGTCGTTCGGGACCTCCAGCGCGTCGAGGAACGCGCCCAGCAGCGGCCTGCGGTGGGCGAGGTGCAGCGTGGTCAGCAGGGTCGAGGCCAGCGAATTGTCGGGACGGACGCGCCGCACGAAGTAGTCGACCCGCTTGTCGAGCGGCAGCTTGCGGACCCCGGCGGGCCGGAAGCGCAGGGCGTCGGCGAGGGCTTGGTCGGCCTCGCGACGGAGATCCGGGTCGTCGTCGTACATCGCCCGGATCGCGAGCCGGCGGACCGACTCGTTCAGGGCCGGCCACAGGCGAGCCGGCGTCAGCTTGTCCAACGTGAGGTTCTGCAGGAGAGGCACGATGTTCGGTCAACAAGATTGGAGTAGCGGGCGCCGAAGTTCAGAATTGGAGTAGCGGGGCGCCGAAGTTCAGGAGTCCGCCGGCTCGCCAACGCACCGCTACGGACCGATCACCAGTCCTCGTCACCCCAGCCCGTCCCGGCGGCATCCAACTCGGCTGCGGTCCGGCGCTGTTCCCGAGCCAGTTCCGGATCTTCGAACAGCTCGTTCAGACGCCGGGTGATGTCGGTGATGTCTTGCCGCGGTTGTCCGCGGCAATCGCGATCCGGCCGGGCGCCCTTCAGTCCGCTGGCGCCCTCGGCCGTCCCGGTGGAACGCAGGGTCTCAGTCACGGCGCCTACGGATCGCTCCGCCGCTCGGCGATGAACTCGCGGGCCATGCGGCGGGCGCTGTCGCGGATGGAGCGCACTGCCGCATCGTTGGTGATGGTGGCCCGCGACACCCCGTCGATGTCCTCGCCGACGGTCAGCGGGGCGAGCACGCTCTTGCCCCGGAACTGCTCGATGAACTCGGGGAGATCGATCGAGAAGTAGCCGAACGGCTCGTCGTGGTACACCATGCTGACGTCGAGGATGACGCCGCTCGGCGCCATGCCCACCAGCATCCAGATCTCGCCCTTGTAGCCGCGGACGTCCCGCGCGAAGTCGACGGTGAAGAACGCGAGGCCGACGAGGGTCTGTTCGCCGTCGGGTCCCGCCCGGTAGCCGCGGTAGTGGGGCGTCCCGCGGTCGACGAAGCGGAACGTCTCCGCCCCGGGCAGCGCCTCGCGCAGATACAGCTCGTAGCGCGGGATGTCGTCGGTGGCCCGCCAGCGTTGGGCCAGGGTGGCGGCGGGCAGACCGACTAGCAAGAGCATGGCGGCCAGCCATGCGGCCGGTTTCACGTCGTCTTCTCCTCTGCCACGGCGCCCCGTGAAGGCGCCGAAAGCCCGTGATGGCGTTCGCTACCCGCCGCGTTGACGGAGAACGTGATCACGGCAATGGCGGCGGCGACAGCCAGGATCCACAGTCCATGGATCAGGAGGAGTGACGGGATCACCAGCGCCCAGTACAAGACCATCCGCGGACCGGCAGTCAGAACGAGCAGGCAGCCGATGCCCGCCACGAGCACGGCAACCGCCGTCGCGGGTCTCATTTCGGCGGATCGAGGGGCGCCGCCGCGGTTCGCCCGCCGAAGTCGTCACGCCAGCCGCGGCCGATGAGCGCCGACATGAGGGTCTGGAGGGTCGCCTCGATGGCGTCGACGCGGCCCGCGAGCCGGTCCACCCGCCCCGAGAGCCGATCGATCTTGCCGTTGAGGATGAGCACGCCCACGCCCGCGACCAGGGAACCGAGCGCGCCGAGCACCGCGGCGACGGCTGTCAGAGCATCCACCATTTCCGAGTATACTCCGCCGGCCCCGCCGGGCCATGTTCCCCGCCGCCCGCGACCGGCAGGCGGCGGGGAACGCGGCGCCGGCCGTCAGTCCGCCAGCGGGTGCGGCCGAAGCTGGAAGTGCACCATCTTGCTCGGGGTGCCCTTGCCGCCCTCGATGTGCCAGTTGAAGTTGCCGCCGTAGTTGGCCCACAGGCCGCGGCCCTTCCAGCCCGCGTCCGGGTCGTCGATGCGGCCGTCGAGGCCCCGCGAGAAGAAGCCGAGCGGGTAGGGGATGCGCAGCACCACCCACTCGCCGGTGTCCGGCTGCAGGGCGAGCAGCGAGTCCGAGCCCGAGCCGTTCGCGATGGGGACGTTCTCGCCGAGCCCCAGGGTGTTGAACTGGTCGACCCAGTTGTAATAGTGGAAGTCGCCGCTCCCGGGGTCGTCGACGCCCTTCATCTGGGGGCCGGGGGTCGGGTAGAGGGTCCAGCCCTCGGGGCAGTGCTGGCCCGTCGCCTCCGGCCCGTTCAGCACGCGGCACCGGCTGCGGTCGAAGCTCGCCATGTGGCCGCTGCCCGACAGCGCCGTCCAGATGACGCCGTTGCGGTCGACGTCGATGCCGCGCGGGGCGTGACCGGTCAGGGCCGGGTCGACGTCGGGGTTCTCGATGGACGGCGGCTCGTAGACCTCGGCGATGCACGTCTCGGGCGGGTTGTCGCCGCGGTCGAGGCGCACGATGCGGCCCGGGAACGGTCCCGTCTCGGCCCCCCACACGGTGTGGTCGACCGGGTTGGCGATGACCCCGTAGAAGCCGCCGCCGATGCGGGTGTCGCGGGCCGGGTCGACGTCGCCGCCGGGCTCGTTCCACGGCCGCGTGATGCGCCCGTCGGCGTTGGTGTCGAGCACCTTGGGGCACCAGCCCTGGGCCGCCTTCTCGTCGCCGGTCTCGTCGTAGAGCCGGGTGTTGATCCACGACACCACGTTGCCGCTGCCGCTGAACCACAGGGTGTCGTCGGGGTCCTCGCCGAACTGCAGGTGGTGGGTGCTGAAGCAGGTGTCGAGGAGCGCGAACTCGCCGGTGGCGGGGTCGTAGTACGACGCGTGGCGCCGTCCCGTGCGCGACATCGGGAACCACTGCGCCGACGGGTGGTCAGACCCCTCGCCGCACCACTCGGGCCCCTGCGCGCCCCGCACCGTCGAGGTCATCCACACCCGGCCCTTCCCGTCCATCATGGGGTTGTGCGGGTCGGCCAGCTCGTCGGGGTCGTTGCCCCACAGGATCTCGTCGCCGTAGTAGTACGAGGGCTGGAGCTGGGTCTGGGGGAACCGCGAGACGATGGTCTCCGGGTCGTCGCGCACCGGAATGACGATCTCGGTCGAGGTGTGGGCGTTCGGGTCGGTGACCACGAGGGTGCCGTGCCCCGCGTCGACCGAGTAGACGGGACCGTTCGCGTTGACGCGCGGGTTCCGCTTGTCGGTCACGATCTCGTCGTGAATGTAGGCGGTCGGCCGCCCCCAGTCCCACATCGTCAGCACGAGGTTGCGCTCGACCCCCGACGGCCGCGGCGGCACCGGGGGCAGCTCGCCGTCGGCGATGCGCTCGGTCCAGTCGGCGTACATCTGCAGGCCGCGCTCGCGGCCGAAGCGGTTCATCCCCGCGTTCATCGAGGCGCCCCGCTGGCCCGTCTGCACCCGGTGGTCCCACGCCGCGAGGGCCGAGTCGAAGTCGTCGAGCTGGTCGATCTCGCGGGTGATGCGATTGCCGAGCTGGTGGCAGAGCTGGCAGCCCTGCTTCATGCGGTCGACCCACCGCGCCTGGCTCGCCATCGCCGGGGAGATGCCGTTGCCGTTGGGGCCGGTGCCCGGGAACTCGCTCTCGTCGGGCACCTCGATCAGCGAGTACCAGTAGTTGGCGGGGTAGATCTGCGCCGCGTCGCGCGGCGTCGGGGCGAGGACCGCGTGCAGGGCGACGTCGTCGCCGGGGCGCCCGGTCGTCTTCTCGGAGTCGACGAGGCCGTAGCCGCGGACCCAGAGGTCGTAGGCGGCGTCGGGAAGCTGGGGCAGCAGGAAGCGCCCGTCGTCGTCGGTCACGACGATCTTGACGAGCTTCGTCTGCAGGTCGTCGGTCTCGGCGATCACCCAGACGCCCGCCTCGGGGCCGTCGTCGCTGCGGACCACCCCGGTGATCACGCCGTCGTCCGCGAGTTGCCGGGCCCCCGCCGGCCCGGTCGTCCAGGTCGCCAGGACCGCCAGCGTGCAGGCCGCCGCCGCGGCGCCGAGCGCGTGTCGCATGCTCATGTTCGTACCCTTCCGATTTGGTCGATGGTCCGAAAGCCCGTGGTGAAGTCCTCGCTGCATTCGAGCGCCGATGCATCCCGCACGGGCCCGGCGACCGTCGTCGGCGCTGATTGCCGCCCAGCCACGCCGGCCCGCGGGCCGTGCCTTGACCGGCGCAGTCTCCCGGTCGCGTCGTTCGCCGGTTGCATATGCGTGATATGCACCCTCACGCGGTGTCAGGCGCGCGCCTCGGCGATCCGCAGGCGCCCTCCGGTCGCGGTGCAACGCGGGGTCTCACCACGGCTCCCGGTGTCGAACCGGTAACGGTACGCGCATCATATCGGGTACCCGGACGACGGGGAAGCCGGGCGGCTATAATCGCGGGGCCCAAATCCCGTGGCGAGCCCGCTCGGCCCCGAGGCCGGCGCGCGCCGTCGGTGGGGCGCCGCGCCGCCTTCCGGGTGCGGCCGGGGTCCTGCTCGGATACACGGGACGCGATTTCCTGGAGGTGCCATGCTTGTTCGCTCCGCCGCTCTCGCCCTCGTCGCCGCCGTCGCCGCTCCCGCCCTGCTGCCGGCCACGGCCGGCGCCGAGGAGCGCCTGGTGACCATCGAGCGCTTCGTGCCCCACACGTCGACGGTGCCCGCCAACGAGGGCCAAAGGGTCGGCCTCTACCTGCGCGAGAAGGCGTCGGCCGAGGCGCTGGCCCGGTTCGAGGCGGGCGCGGCGCCGGAGGGGCGCGTGGTGCTGTTCGTGCACGGCGGCTCGGTGCCGTCGGTGCCCGACTACGACCTCGACTACGAGGACTACAGTTGGATGGGCCACCTCGCCGAGGCGGGGTTCGACACCTTCGCGATGGACCACACCGGCTACGGGCGGTCGCCGCGCCCGAAGATGGACGACGCCTGCAACATGGGCGAGTCGGACCAGGCCATCGTGACGCCGCATCCGCTGTCGGCGCCGTGCGAGCCGAGCTACCCGTTCGGGTCGACCACGGTGCAGTCGGACTGGGACGAGATCGACACCGTCGTCGACTACATCCGCGAGCTGCGGGGGGTCGAGCGGGTCAGTCTCGTCGGGTGGTCTGCCGGCGGCACGCGCACCGGCGGCTACGCCGCGCGCCACCCGCAGAAGGTGGACAAGCTCTTCCTGTTCGCGCCGGGCTACCGCCCCGACGGGCCGTCGGCGGCGCCGGGCGAGCTGCCCGCCCCCGGCGTGCCGATGCGCCTGCAGACGCGCGACACCCTGATGCACGGCCGGTGGGAGGACAACGTCGCCTGCGCGGACCAGGTCGACCCCGGCATCCGCGCCGCCATCTGGCGGAGCATCCTGGCGTTCGACCCGCTGGGGTCGGTCTGGGGGCCGCCCGAGGGGGTCATGCGGGTGCGGGCCGGCAACCCGTCGTGGGGTTGGAACCGCGAGTACGCCGCGAAGGTCGTCGCGCCCACGATGATCGTGGTCGGCGCGCAGGACAACCCCGAAGCCCGCGGCGTGCTGCACGCGGACCTGACGGGGACCGACTCCCGGGTCCTCGTGACCATGGAGTGCGCCACCCACTTCGCCAACTGGGAGCGCGCCCAGTACCGGTTCATGCACCGGGCGTCGCTCGAGTGGCTGTCCGAGGGGACCTTCCGGGGGCACCGCAACGGCGTGTACAAGGTGGGCGTCGACGGGGCCGAGCCGACGGGCGAGTGATGGCGCGTACGCGTGCGGGGCGGGGGGCGGCTGCGCCGCTCCGTCGGGCGGGCGACCGCCGGTTCCTGGGCCATCGCAAGGCTGCGGTTCCGGCGGCCGGCGGCGGCACCCTGCTTCGCGCCAAGACCGGCGAAGGCAGTGGGACCTCACTTCGCGGCGAGACGGGCGCGGGTGGCGGGACGCTGCTTCGCGGCGAGACCGGCGAAGGGACCACTTGCCGCGCCGGGTCTGGCGAAGACGGCGGGACCTCATGCCGCGTCGAGACGGGCGCGGGCGGCGAGGACCGCCGCCGCGGGCTGCTGGTCCTGACTCTGGTGCTGGCGGGGGCCGTGGCGGCGGCGCAGCCGCTGGTATCGCCCGCGGACGAGGCGGCGCTACGCCGACTGCTGCCCGAGGCCGACCACTTCGAGCTGCACGACCGCGGCGCGCGCCACTTTCGGGCGTTGGCGGCGCCCGAGGCCGGCGCCGCCCCCCGGCTGATCGGCCTGGCCTTCTTCACCACCGATCTCGCCCCCCGCATCTACGCGTACAAGGGGCGCATCGAGAGCCTGGTGGCGATGGACCCCGGCGGGCGCCTGATCGGGGTGCGGGTGGTGCACCACGACGAGCCGTTCGGCTACTTCTCCATCGACCTGCCCGGGTTCACTCCCCAGTTCGCCGGCAAGAGCATCCTCGACCCCCTCGAGGTGGGAGGGGACATCGACGCCGTCTCGCGCGCCACGATCACCATGGAGGCGGCGACCCGCGCGATCCGGCAGGGCGCGAGGCGGCTCGCCCGCGATTTCCTCGCGGAGCAGAGCGCGGACCGTTGAGGGGTCGGTTCGAGAATCCCGGGGCATCCGGGGCCGCGTCTCCGAGGCCCTCTCAACTGCCGGCGTATCGGGCTTCCAGCCGGGCCAGGCGCCGGTCCATTTCCGCGAACCTGGCGTTGGTCTCGGCCTTGAACTCCTCGAACTGGCGGGTGAGCGAGAGCAGGCCTTCGGCGAGAAGGCGTATCTGCTCCTCCAGGCGTTCGGCGACCGCGTCGAAGTGCGCCCGCGTGCGCTCGCCCTCGGCCTTCACCTCTTCCTTGGTGGCGAGTCCGGCGACGGCGTTGCGTAGCTCTTCCTTGGTGGCGAGCCCGGCGACGGCGTTGCGCAGCTCTTCCTTGGTGGCGAGCGGGGCGATTGCCTTCCGGAGATCGTCCTTCGTCGCCAGGGTTGGCAGGATCTGCTCGATCCTATCGACTCGGCGATTCAGGTTCTCGAGTACTTCCGCCATCGTCCGGTCGTCCACGGCAACCCTCCTTCGCCCGCCCCGGCTGCGATGAGGAGGTCGCCGTCCCGCAGGTGGGCATTCTATCATCGGTTCCATGGCCCGTACGTAAGCAAGCAGCGTGCCACTCGTGGTGTCCGCGTCCCGGCCGGCCGAACGGGCCGCCGCGGGCCGTCCGGGTTGGCTCCGGCCGCGGCGGATCGGACAGAATAGGGGCGCGCCGGCCGCGTGCCGCCGGCGTGGCGTTCCGCCCCGCATCGGCCGCCTTCGAGTGTCTCCATGACCTGTGCTTCTCCGCGCGTGCTCGCCGCCGTCGCCGCCCTGCTCTTCGTGCTGGGCATCGCTCCGTCCGCGGCGGTCCAGCCGGCCCCGGCCGATCCGCAGCCGCTGTCGCTGGACGACTTGGCCGCGCTCGACGCGCTGCTCGAGGAGGACGAGGCGGAGTCGGCCGCGCTGCTCGACGCGGGGGCCGCCGTCGACGTCGCGGCCCTGGGGCTCTTCTTCGCCTTCGCGGTGTACAGCTTCGTGCGGAAGGACGACCGGCTGAAGGTCGCCAGCCTCGTGCTCGCCGTCGCCTACCTCGGGTTCGTCAAGGCGAGCCTGGTGTCGGTGGTCGACATCTTCGGGGCGATGCGCGGCACCCTGCCGGCGTGGACGGACGGGCAGGCCTACTACCTCCTCATCGCGTTCACGCTGGTCTCGACGGTGCTCTGGGGGCGCCTGTACTGCGGGCGCATCTGCGCGTTCGGGGCCCTGACCCAGCTCATGGACCGGGTGGTGCCGGCGCGCCTCCGCGTCGAGCCGCCGGCGTGGCTCGATCGGCGCCTCGTCTACCTCAAGTACGGGGTCCTCGCGGCCGCGGTGCTGTACGTCCTCGGGGGCGGCGACACCCTCGTGTACCGCTACATCGAGCCGTTCTGGATGTTCACGCTCAGCGGCAACGCGGCGATGTGGACGCTGCTCGCGACGCTGCTGCTGGCGACGGTGTTCGTGCGCAACCTCTACTGCCGCTACCTGTGCGCGGTGGGGGCGGGCCTCGGGCTGCTGTCCAACCTCACCGTCTTCCGCATCAAGCGGTGGCGCGAGTGCGACACGTGCAAGCTCTGCGAGAAGACGTGCGAGTGGGGGGCCATCGACGGCCCGAAGATCCTCGTCAGCGAGTGCGTGCGGTGCGACGACTGCGAGCGCCTCTACGCCGACGAGGACCGCTGCCCGCACTGGTTGATCCAGAAGCGCGCCGCCGCCCGCGCGGCGCGGGGGTGAGGGACGCCGCCGACCGGGGGGCGCCGGTTGCCCTCGCCGTGGTGGGGCTGCGGCGTCACGACCGGTGATGTCGCCCCGTTTGACGCGTGCGTGAAACCGGAGTGTCGATTCTGACGACCGCCGCTGCAGGAACCCGACGTCCCGACCGGTATTCCGGCCGTGTCGGGGGCGTGAGCGGCAGAGCTGGAGAGGGCGCCTTGAACATGACGAACCGCATGGCAGCGGCGCTGCTGATCGCGGGCGCGGCAGCGGTGCTCGCGGCGGGCGCGGTCGCCGCCGGGCAGGGGCGTACGGTCTGGGACGGGGTCTACCCGGCCGAACAGGCGCGCCGCGGCGCGGAGGCCTACGCGCAGGCGTGCGCCGAGTGCCACGGGGCCGACCTCGGCGGCGGGGACATGGCGCCCGGCCTCGCCGGGGTGCAGTTCGCCTACAACTGGCACGGGTTCTCGGCCCGCGACCTCTTCGAGCGGCTGCGGGTCTCGATGCCCCCGGACCAGCCCAACCGCGTGAGCCGGCAGGACAAGGCCGACATCCTCGCGTTCATGCTCGAGGCGAACGGCATGCCCGCCGGGGACGCCGAGCTGGCCAGCCGGGCCGGTCCCCTCGGCGCGATCCGGTTCCTGGCCGAGCCGTAGGAGTCTGCGCCGTAGAACGGCGCGGACTCCTGGCGGGTTGGTTGGGCGCCCGGCGGAGCCGCAGGCGACGACGGGCGGGCGAGGAGTCGCCGTAGAACGGCGCTGACTCCTGGCGGGTTGGTTGGGCGCCCGACGGAGCCGCAGGCGACGACG
>JAJEEA010000367.1 GCA_022821235.1 Vicinamibacteria bacterium | reverse complement strand
CGGGTTCCCCCGCACGGTGCGCGACCACGCGGGCGACGCGCTCCGGCTGCCGCGGCCGCCGTCGCGCATCGCGTCGCAGGCGCTGGTCACCGATCACTTCCTGTTCGCCGTCGTGCCCCCGTCGCGCATCGCCGCGGTCAGCGCGGTTGCCCGCGACCGGCGCTACAGCTTCGTCGCGGACGTGGTGGCCGGGATGGACGTCGCGGTGGCCGGCGAGCCCGAGGCGCTGCTGCGGAGCCGCCCGGACCTGCTGGTGGTCTCGAACACCGCCCGCGCCGACTACGTGGCCCTGGCGCGGGGCGCCGGCATCCCCACGTTCCGCCTGTCGACGGCGTTCGAGGAGTTCTCGCAGATCGCGGCCGGCCTCGAGACCGTGGGCCGTCTGACCGGCGAGGAACGGGCGGCCGAGCGGGTGATTCGGCGGTTCCGCGAGCGGATCGCGGCGGCGGCGGCGCGCCGTCCCGCGGCGGCGCCCCGGCCGCGCGTGCTCGTCTACGTCGCCTTCTCCGGCACCTTCGGCGCCGGCTCGCTCTTCGACCACGTCCTCACCGAGCTCGGCGCGGTGAACGTCGCGGCCGAGCAGGGCATCGGCCCCCACGGCGACATCGGCAGCGAGCAGATCGCGGCCTGGGACCCGGACTGGATCGTCGCCGACGCGCCGGCCGGCGAAGAGGCGGCGGTGCGCCGGCGCCTCCTCGACCATCCGGCGGTGGCGGTGACGACGGCGGGGCGGACCGGGCAGATCCTGGTCATCGACCACCGGCAGTTCATCACCATGTCGCAGTACGCGGCGGGGCTGACCGAAACGGTGGCCGCCGCGCTGTATCCGGACGCGCCGTGACCGACACCGTACGCGGGGCGTCGCGGTTGCGGTCGGCGGGACGGAGACCGTCCGGGACATCCGGACGCAACCCGGCGGTGGGGGGCACCGCCAAGGGGCTCGCTCGCCTGCCGGTCGAGGGCCCGCCTGGCGAACCCGGGAGACGGCCGTGACCGACACCGAAGGCCGGCCGGGAGTTGGCGGGGCCGCCTGGGCAGCCCTGCCGCTGCTCGCGGCCCTGCTCGGAGCGGCAGCGGTGGCGGCCATCGCCATCGGCAGCACCGGCATCGCGTGGGGCACCGTCGTCCGGGTGCTCGCGTCGCGGGCGTTGCCGGCCGGCTGGATCGACCTCGGGGGCATCTCCGAGGCCGAGCAGGTCATCGTCTGGCTCATCCGCACGCCGCGCGTGGCCGTCGCGGCGCTGGTGGGGGGCGCCCTCGCGGTGGCGGGGACGCAGATGCAGGGGCTCTTCCGCAACCCCCTGGCCGAGCCCAGCGTCATCGGCATCAGCCAGGGCGCGGCGCTGGGCGCCGTCGTCACGTTCGTCAGCGGGCTCGCGGCCGCCGCCGTGTTCTGGCTCCCGCTGTTCGCCTTCGCGGGGGCGCTGGCCGCCCTCGCCGCCGTCCACGCCGTCGCCACCCGCGCCGGGCGCACCCCCGTCGCGACCCTGCTGCTCGCGGGCATCGCCCTCGGGTCGCTGTCCACCGCCGTCGCCACCCTGCTCATCTCGCTCAGCGTCGTCAACTGGCAGGTCGCCAACGAGGTGGTCTTCTGGCTGATGGGCGGGCTGGACAACCGCACGTGGACCCACGTGTGGATGTGCCTGCCGCCGGTGGCCATGGGTGCGGTGGCGGCGCGCTGGCACACGCGCGACCTCGACCTGCTGCTCCTCGGCGAGGAGACGGCGGCGAGCCTCGGCGTCGACGTCGAGCGGGTGCGCCGCACGATGCTCGCGACGGCGGCCATGCTGACCGGCGCCGCGGTGGCGGTGAGCGGCGTCATCGGCTTCGTCGGCCTCATCGTGCCGCACATGCTGCGGCTCGTGCTCGGCCCGTCGCACCGCACGCTGCTCCCGGCCGCGATGCTCGGCGGCGCGCTGTTCGTCATCGTCTGCGACCTGCTGGCCCGCACCGTCCACCCGCCGACCGAGATCCGGCTCGGCATCATCACCGCCGCCTGCGGGGCGCCGTTCTTCCTCTACCTGCTGCGCCGGCAGCGGGGAGGGTTCGCCGCGCCATGAGCCTGCGGCTCGATCGGGCCAGTCTCCGCATCTACTTGCTGCGCCGGCAGCGGGGAGGGTTCGCCGCGCCATGAGCCTGCGGCTCGATCGGGCCAGCCTCCGCATCGGGGCCCGCCACCTCGTGCGCGACGTCACCGTCGAAGCCGCGCCCGCCCGCGTCACCGCCCTCGTCGGCCCGAACGGGGCGGGGAAGTCGACGGCGTTGCGCCTCATGGCGGGGCTCTGGACGCCGACCGGCGGCCGCGCCAGCCTCGACGGGACCGACCTGCCGCGCCTCCCGCGCCGGCTCCTGGCCCGGCGCATCAGCTTCGTGCCGCAGGACACGCACGTGGACGTCCCGTTCACGGTGCGCGAGCTGGTGACGATGGGGCGCCACCCCCACCTGCGCCGGTTCGACGACCCCGGCCCGACCGACGCCGCGGCCGTCGACGCCGCCATGTCGCGCGCCGACGTCGCGCATCTCGCCGACCGCCTCGTCACCGAGCTGTCGGGCGGCGAGCGCCGTCGCGCGGTCATCGCGCGCAGCCTCGCCACCGGCTCGAACGTGATCCTGCTCGACGAGCCCACCGCCAACCTCGACGTCGACCACGTCATCGAGACCCTCACGCTGCTGCGCGAGCTGGCCGCGGGCGGGGCGACCATCGCCCTCGCGCTCCACGATCTCAACGCCGTCTCGCGCTGGGCCGACACCGTCGCGGTGCTGCAGGACGGGCGCCTGCGGGCGACGGGCCCTCCCGCCGAGGTGCTCGACGACGACCTCGTGGCGTCGGTGTTCGGGGTCCGGGTGGAGCGGCTTGCCGCCAGCGACGGCCGGCCGGCGCTGGTGTTCCATCGGCGTCGGGCCGCGGCCGGCTGACGACGGCCCTGTCCGCCGCTGAACACCATTACGGCTGCGATTCGGACCCCGCCCTCATGGGATTACGGCGAATGGCCGTCTTCCGCCCTTGTGCGCCATGGGAGCGGTGTCCCCGCGTCGGGAGGCGCTCATGGGGCTACGGCGAATGGCCGTCTTCCGCCTGTTCACGCTGCGGATCGTCACGCCATTGAACGTAGGAGTACCACCACTGGAGCCCGGCCCAGGCCAGGAACAGGCCAAAAGCGACCGGCCACGCGAGTCGCGCGCCCAACAGCTCGGGGAGGATCATCACGGCGGCTGCGACCGGCGACGACCGGCCCGCGAAGCGATGCGAGGGGATCCAGGACAGATTGCTCCTCAGCGTCCAGCGTGTGCGGAGACCGATCAGCGTATTCAGCTCCATTCGCTGCGCGAGCCAGGACATGGCCCCGAGGATCAGGCACAGGACGCCGGCAGTGACGCCGTTTCCTTCAAGCACAGGTCAAACCACAGGCCACAAGGAGTACCCATGAACAGTGTCACGAGAAAACCGGGAGGGGTTCCAGACAGCCGAAGCTGGCGAAACTAGCGCGGCAAACGAAAGCTCAGCCCGGTGCCGACGAACAGATCGTCGGCGGGACCTCGCAACCCGCGGCCGACGGAGACATCCAACTGGAGCACTTCGGTCAGCAGAAAGGTCAGTCCCGTATCCGCCGACACGCTGCTTGCGACCGGGTCGGTGACCTGCCTGTCGCCGAAGACCTCGAAGAACGCCCCCAGGCGATCGGTCAGCCCCGCGCCGAGCGCCAGCGAGTACAGGACGAACGCGTCACGATTCGGATTGTCGGCCGATGACTCCCAGGCCGCTCCCGCGTTGTAGCCCAGCGCCAGCCTCGGCGTGAGCGCGTGGGCGAAGGCGACGAGGAACGACGGGTCGGCGCCGTCGCTCGAGAAGCGGTTGTCGCCGGTCGGAAGCGACAGGCGGCCCAAAATCGCCAGCTCGGGCAGCCAGCCGTCCGGCCGCGGGATGAGGTTGACCTTGGCGCCGAGCTCGCTGTCGCCGGCGCCGCGGTGTCCTTCCGTTCCGATGACGCCGGCGTGGCCGAGGCGAAGCTCCGTCCGTCCGCCGAGGCCGATGCGGAACAGCGTGCCGGCCGCCGCGTGGCTATCGACGTCCCCTTCGCGGGCGAACAGGTAGCCCGTCTCCACCTGCAGCAGGCCCCGCGGCACGACGGTGGCCGACTCGGTCTGGTCGGGACGATCCGTCACCAGCTCCGGCGCCTGCGCGCTCGCGCCGGCGGTCCCGGTCAGCACCGCCGCCCCGAGGAGCAGGGCCCTCGCGACTCGACACCCTCCAGCGACACTCTTGAGGCTCGTGGCGAAACGCCGTCTCGCGATGAAACCGGCGACGCGCCGTCGGACAACAGGCAGACAGCGGGCAGCCGGTCGGTTCGGCGACAGGGCGTGACGGCAGAGCATGAGACAAGCCCGGGTGACGGTGTGGCAGGGACCGTTGAAGTGGGGACCGGCGGCAGGGGGCTCGGCGCCCGGGCGGTCACTCGCCCGGGCGTCGAGCCCTCGACTTCTACCGGCCCTGGCCGGCCGCCTCCGCGGCGCGCGAGCCGGCGAGGATGTTCGTCATCCCGTAGTTGCCCTCGTGGCAGGCGTACTCGTACAGGGGCTGGTCGCCGCGCGCCCACGGCGACGAGCCGGTCCACGGGGTGGTCCAGACGTTGGGGTCGTGCACCGTGAACTCGTAGTCGAGGGTCCCCGGGGCCACCCGCGTGAACCTCTCGACGACCCGCAGGTCCGGGCTGAGGTCCCAGTTGGTGCCGCCCTGGGGTCCGGGGCCGGACGCGAACAGGTACGCCCGGTCGCCGAAGCCGGCCGTCTCGACCACCAGCGTGTCGCCTTCCCAGTGCCCCAGCGAATGGCCGCCGAACTGGCTGACCCGCTCGTCGATGCGCGGGCGCCCGTCGAGGTGGATGAAGCGCACGTCGTGGATGTGCTCCTGCACGATGGCGATGACGCCGGGGGTCTGCACGATCTGGTAGTTGTTGTTGTAGGCGGTGGGCAGCGAGGGGACGCCGCGGTACCAGATGCACCGGTCGCCCCAGTCGAACTGCGCGTAGGAGTCGGCCGGCACCACCCCCTCGCGCACGTCCTTCAGCCGCTGGCGCCCGGGCGACGAGACGTAGGCGGCCGCCTCGGGCGTGAGGGGCGGCAGCCGCCCGTTCGGCGGGTCGATGACGAGCGACGTGCGCCGAGTGGGGACGACGGTCGTCCCGCGGTCGATCCAGAAGGCGTTGTAGGCGCCGACGTTGCCGCCCACCGGCAGGGGCTCGGTGCGCACCTCGCTGGGCGCGTTCGCCCGGGCGTTGGCCTCGACGACGCGCGCCTCGACGGCTGCAGCCTCCTCTTCGGTCAGGAACGCCTGGTCGCCCAGGGCCTCCGGACGCTCGAGCGGCGTCACCGTCGAGCTGTTCCACACGCCGCCGATGTCGGGGTCGCCCCAGGCGGTCCGCGGCGCCGTCCATTCCTCCGGCGCCGTCGGCTGGGACCATCCCGCCGCCGGCGCCAGCGCGACGCCCGCGGCCAACGCCAAGGCGCCGACCCCGGCGCGCACACGAGAAAGACGACTCATCGTTGACTCCTTTGACCGGACGCGACGCGGTCAGGGCCGCAGCTCGCGACCCTGGCTTTCGAGGTTCCGCGCGCCGGCGAGGATGCCGTAGAGCCCGATGTTGCCCTCGTGGCAGGCGTACTCGAATATCTCGCCGTCGGTGCGCCGGAACGGCAGCATGACCGTGTAGGGGGCGGTGTACCGCTCGGGGTCGGTCACCGTGTACTCGTAGGCGACGGTGTCCGGATCGAGCCGGGTGAACCGCTCGACGAGGTGCAGGCTCGGGCCGATCGTCCCGTTCCCCCAGTCGCGGTACTGCGCGGTCTCGACGACCAGCGTCTCGCCCTCCCAGCGCCCCCGCGACACCCCCGCGATCTGCTCGAGCCGGGGCTTCGCCACGTCGTCGAGCGGGATGATGCGGTGCTGGCGCGCCTGCTCGGTGAGGATCGCCACGTGGTCGGCGGTCTGGAAGATCATCAGGTTGTTGTTGTACGCCCCGGGGCGCATGGGCGGGCCCGACTTGGTGAAGGCGATGCAGCGGTCGCCCATGCTCCGGTTCTCGTACGAGTCGTACATGTGCTCGCGCCGGTACGCCCTCCGCGCCGCGTCCCTCTGCCGGGCCGCCTCGGTCAGCGCGGGGTAGCGGCCGTTGGGCGGATCGACGATGAGCGACGTCCGCTTGTCCGACGTCAGCTCGATGCCGCGCTCGTACCAGAACTCGTTGTAGGAGAGCACGCCGCCTGCCGCGCGCGGCGCGTAGCCGGCGTTCGGCGCCCCCTCGATGGGGTCGAAGAGGTCGCGGTTCTGGCGCGTCCGCTCCGACGCCTCGAACGCCGCCGCGGTCTCCGGATCGAGGGTCTCGCGGTCCGCGAACTGGGCCGGCCGCTGCATGGGCGTCAGGGTCCGGAAGGTGAACGTGCCGGAGATGTCGGGGTGCCCGTCGGGCGTCCGCATGGGCATGCCGCCGCCGTCCGACTGGGCGAGGGCCGGTGAGGCCGCGAACGCGAGCACGAGCGCGGGAACCGCGAACGCCGCCAGGGCTGTCTTGCGCATCTGCTACCTCCGGTGCCGAGAGGCGTCTGGTGAACGGGACTACGGCGATTATACGCGTTCGACTGCTTCGGCCGTGGGCAAGCTGGGCAAGTTGCGGCTCACTTCGCCAGCAGCTCGGCGAGGAGCCGGTTGCGCTCGACGCTCGCGCGATAGTGCGCCATCACCTCGGGGCGCATGGTTCCGCGGGCCCGGGCTTCGATGTAGCCGGTCATCGCGTCCTCCAGCACCGCCTGGAAGTGGCGGCGCGGGCGATCCGGCGCATCGCAGCCAACAGCTCGGGTGCGGCCTGGCTGGAGAACTTCTCGCGTGCGGCCATCTGCACACAGCTCCTGACTCGGGTTTCGCAACACTGGAACGAACCCGCCCATTGTACCGACGGCAACTCGGTGGGTTGCGTGACGCGGTCCCCAATCGGGGATAATCGGCGGAGAGCCGGGGCGGGCGCGGCCGCCCAGTCGCGAGTCGCTCCGGCGCGAGGCAGCACGAGCGAGGAGGACAGGATGAGCCATCGAACGACCGCGGTGTCCATCGCGGTGTGTCTGTTTGCCGTCGCGGTGGGCGCGGCCCCGGCCCGGGCCCAGGACGACCCGCTGCGGACCGCGTGGGGCGCGCCCGATCTGGGGGGCGTCTGGGACTTCCGCAGCATCACCCCGATGCAGCGGCCGGAGGCGCTGGCGGACCAGGAGTTCCTGACCGAGGAGGGGGCGGCCGCGCTGGAGCAGCGGGCCCTCGACCGCCTCAACGACTTCCTGAACCTGCCGGCGCAGCGGACCGAGGCGGGGACCAACGTCGACCGGCGCCCCGACGGCGGGAACGGCTCGTACAACCACACGTGGCTCGACCAGGGCCTGCAGGCGGTGGGGACCCGGCGCACGTCGCTCATCGTCGATCCCCCGAACGGGCGCTACCCCGCGATGACGCCCGAGGGCTGGGAGCGCGCCGCCGCGCGCGCGGCGCACCGGCGCGCGCAGCCGGCCGACTCGTGGCTCGACTTCAGCACCTACGACCGCTGCATCCTCGGGTTCAACGCGGGGCCGCCGATGAACCCGAGCGCCTACAACAACAACATGCAGGTGTTCCAGACGCCCGACCACGTCGCCATCATGACGGAGATGGTGCACACGGTGCGCATCGTCCCCCTCGACGGGCGGCCCGGCCTCGAGCCCGGGTTCCTGCAGTGGTCGGGCGCCTCGCGCGGGCGCTGGGAGGGCGACACCCTCGTCATCGAGACCGCCAACTTCGACCCCCGCCGGCAGTGGCGCAGCACCAGCGGCAGCATGCGCCTGACCGAGCGGCTGACCCGCGTCGGCGCCGACACGCTGCTCTACCAGGCCACCGTGGACGACCCCGAGACGTGGGAGCGCCCCTGGACCTACGAGGTGCCGATGCTGCGGCTCGAGGAGGACATGTGGGAGTACGCCTGCCACGAGGGGCACCACTCGATGCCCCTGATGCTGGGCGGCGCCCGCGCGCTGGAGGCGGAGGCGGCGGAGCAGCAGTAGGGCTCGAGGGGACGATGCGGTTGCGGGGGCTGCCGGACGGGGCAGGCGCCGCGGCCGCGGGAGGTGATCATGGATGCACGGCGTCTTCCGGTGCTGTTGCTCGCGCTCGTCCTGCCGGCCGCGCCCGTGGTTGCGCAGGAGGCTGACCGGTTCGACCTGATAGTGCGCGGCGGCCGCGTCGTCGACGGGACCGGGAACCCCTGGATCCGCGCCGACGTCGGGGTGCGCGGCGACCGCATCGCGCGCGTCGGCGACCTCGCCGAGGCGTCGGCGGACCGCGTCGTGGACGCGACGGGGCTGATCGTCGCGCCCGGCTTCATCGATCCGCACACCCACGCGGTGCGCGGCATCTTCGACGTGCCGACCGCCGACAACTACCTGCTGCAGGGGGTGACCACCCTCACCGAGGGCAACGACGGCAGCTCGCCGTGGCCCATCGGCGCGCACCTGGAGGAGATTGCCGCCACCGGCATCAGCCCGAACTGGGCGGTCTTCGCGGGCCAGGGCACGATACGCCGCGAGGTGCTGGGCGTGGAGGATCGCGCGCCGACGCGCGACGAGCTCGACCGCATGCGCGCGCTCGTCGCCGAGGCCATGGAGGCGGGCGCGCTGGGCCTGTCGACGGGCCTCTTCTACGTGCCGGGCAGCTTCACGCCGATCGAGGAGGTCATCGCGCTCTCCGAGGTGGCGGCACGGTACGGCGGCATCTACATCTCGCACATGCGCGACGAGGGCCAGGGGCTGCTCGACTCGGTGCGCGAGACGATACGAATCGGCGAGGAGGCGGGCATTCCCGTGCAAATGACCCACCACAAGGCGATCGGCCGCCCCGCGTGGGGGCAGAGCGTCGACAGCCTCGCCCTCGTCGACGCGGCGCGGGCCCGCGGCGTCGACGTCACCATCGACCAGTATCCGTACACGGCGTCGCAGACCTCGATCACCGCCGTCGTCCCGCAGTGGGCGCAGGAGGGCGGCACGAGCGAGCTCGTCGCGCGCCTCGAGGACCCCGAGACCCGCCGCCGCATCCGCGAGGAGATCGTCTACCGCATCGAGCACGACCGCGGGGGCGGCGACCCCGCGAACATCGTCATCGGGCTGTGCGAGTGGGACCGGTCGCTCGAAGGCAAGAGCCTCGCCGACATCCTCGCCGAGCGCGGGGAAGCGGCGACGGTGGCCGCCGGCGCCGACCTCGTGATGGAGATCATCGAGAACGGCGGCGCGCGGGCCATCTACCACGCGATGGACGAGGCCGACGTCGAGCGCATCATGCGGCACCCGGCCACCGCCATCGGCTCGGACGGCGGGGTGTCGGTGTTCGGCGAGAGCGTGCCCCACCCGCGCGAGTACGGCACCTTCGCCCGCGTCCTCGGCCGCTACGTGCGCGAGCGGGGGGTGCTGACCCTCGAGGAGGCGGTCCGCAAGATGAGCGGCGCGACCGCCCAGCGCATCGGCCTGCGCGACCGAGGGCTCGTGCGCGAGGGGTTCTTCGCCGACCTCGCGGTGTTCGACCCGGCCCGCGTCATCGACCACGCCACGTTCGCCGAGCCGCACCAGTACTCCGAGGGCGTCGAGTACGTGCTGGTGAACGGGACCCTCGTCGTCGACGGCGGCGAGCCCACCGGCGCGCGCCCGGGACGCGTGCTCTACGGCCCGGGCCGCCGCTGACCATCGTCGGCCCCGGTGACGACGGCGCGGACCCGACGCGGATCCTGTCTCCCGGCTGGGGCCCGTAGTCGATGCGGCGCAACGGGGAGACTCCGATCCGCAACCGAGGGCCGGAGGGACGAAGGAGCAACCACGCCGGCGATCCGGAGTCCGGGAAGACCGAGCGTGTGAAGTTGGACAGTTGACATGCAAGCAATTGCTTGCCTATCATGGACTCCTGACAGGCAAGCGAGCACTTGCCTTGGACTGGTCTTGTGGACGTGTATCGCGCGATCGCCGACCCGACCAGGCGAGCCATCCTGGATGAGCTCGTCGATCGGTCGGGTCAATCGCTCTTCGAGCTCTGCGCACGCCTGACCATGAAGCACGGCATCAACTCCTCGCGGCAGGCGATCACGCAACACCTCGACGTCCTGGAGACCGCCGGGCTGATTCGCACGAGGCGCGAGGGGAGGTCGAAGCTCCATTGGTTCGAGGGCGGCCCGCTGCAGGCCATCGCGGAGCGTTGGCCGATCTCGACAGACGAAAGGACATTCGAGAGATGAGGATTCACTGGGCCAGCGTCATGGTGGACGACCAGCAGAAGGCGCTTCGCTTCTACACGGAAACGCTTGGCTTCAAGCTGAAGCACAACATTCCCCTGGGAGAGCACGCCTGGATCACCCTTGTATCCGAGGAGGCTCCGGAGGGGACGGAGCTGGTGCTCGAGCCTGATGAGCATCCCGCGGCGCGTCCGTTCAAGAAGGCCCTGGTGGAGGACGGCATCCCCTGGACCGGCTTCGCGGTCGACGACGTCGAAGCGGAACACGAGCGTCTCGCGGCAAAGGGGGTGCGATTCGTACAGCCGCCGACAGACCTCGGGACCGTCGTTACCGCGGTATTCGACGATACGTGCGGCAACCTGATCCAGATCCAGGAGGAGAAGCCTCAACCATGACGGTCGCACCGACGGCGGTCGTTCGCCCGGGTCGGAAGCCGACGGCGGTGTTCCTCGCCGCCGTCTCCGCCGCCGCCTGGGCCCTGGGACACGCCGCGCCGGCCCGCGCCCAGGACGCGCCGGGCGCGCCGCCGGTGGTCTGGGTGCTCGCCACCGGGGGGACGATATCCGGCGGCGGCTCGTCGTCGACCAGCCTGACGCAGTATCGGTCGGGCGCGTTCTCGGGCGAGGAGCTCGTGGCGGCGGTGCCGGCCATCGCCGAGCACGCCACCGTTCGGGTCGAGCAGGTCGTCAACATCGGCAGCCCCAACATCACCTTCGACGACTGGCTGACCCTGGCCCGCCGCATCGACGAGATCTTCAGCGACGACCCCGACGCGGCGGGGGTGGTCGTCACCCACGGGACCAACACCCTCGAGGAGACCGCCTACTTCCTCAACCTGACGGTCCGCCACGACCGGCCGGTGGTCCTCGTGGGCGCCCAGCGACCGGCCACCGCCATCAGCACCGACGGTCCCCTGAACCTGCTGAACGCGGTTCGCACCGCCGCCTCGCCCGAGGCGCGGGGCAAGGGCGTGCTGGTGGTGATGAACGACGAGATCAACGCGGCCCGCGACGTCACCAAGACCAGCACCTACCGGGTCGAGACGTTCCGCTCGCGCGACCTCGGGTTCCTCGGCTACGTCGACGGCGACCGGGTGGCGTTCTACCGCACACCGACGAAGCGGCACACCGCCGACTCGGAGTTCGATCTGGCCGGGGTCGGCGGGTTTCCCACCGTCGACATCGTCTACTCGTACGTCGAGCCGAACCCGGTGTTGATCGAGACCCTGATAGAGGCCGGGGTCGACGGCATCGTGCTCGCGGGCACCGGCGCGGGCCTCGTCTCGGGCGTCGAGCGCGCCGCCCTCGACCGGATCGCCTCGCTGCCCGAGGCCGAGCGCCCGGTCGTCGTCCGGTCGAACCGGACCGGCAGCGGTCGCGTCGTGCCGCTTCCCGGCTACGACGCGCGGGGCATGATTGCCGGCGACACCCTCAACCCGCAGAAGGCGCGCATTCTCCTGATGCTCGCCCTCACGAAGACCCGCGACCTCGACGAGATCCGGCGCGTCTTCCGGGAGTACTGATGCCGCGGGAGCCGGTGTCGGAACTGCGGCGAGACGGACAGCGGGGGAGCGCAGGGTGAAAGAGGACGGTGCGCGCTTCAGGTCCAAGATCGACTGGTGGGTGGGGGCGGCGTCCTGTGCGCCGCTTCTCGCCGTGCCGTTCGCCGCCATGCTGGAGTCGCAGAGCTTCACAGTGGTGCTGGTCGTCATCCTCCTCAACGTCGGGCTGTTCGGCTGGACGCTCTGCAGCACCGTCTACGTCGTCAGCGAGACCACGCTGACGGCCCGCTGCATGATGATGACCCGGCGCGTGCCCCTGCAGTCCATAACGGCGTTGCGAGCTACGAGAAACCCGATGTCGGCCCCCGCGTTGTCGCTGGACCGGATCGAGATCGTGCATGCCGACGGCACGTTGTTGATCTCCCCGGCGGACAAGGCCGGATTCGTGCAGACGATGCTCGAGCGGGCACCGGCGATCATGGTGGAGGGCCTGCCGGTCGACCCGGGGCAATCCGCTCACCGCAGCGTTCGGTAACGAAGCGTTACGTTCTCTCAGGGATTTGCGCGCGGCCAGCGATAGGGCGCGGCCCGGTCGCGACCCTCGTAGAGGCCCTCGGTGGACGACTGCGTCCACGCCGTCGACATGTCGACGAGGTTGACGAAGAAGTCGTTGCTGAGCGTGCCGGGGCGGTCCGTGAACACGCTGTGGGCAGAGCCGCCGGCATTGGCGTCGAGGGCCCGCATGCCGCCGACGAGCACCGTCATCTCGGGTACCGTCAGGACCGGCACCGCGGGCACCGCGTCGGGGTTCATTCGCCTGACTCCGGAGATCAGCCCGAGCGCGGGGAACAACCTGTTCGTGTTCACGTTGCCCTCAGCGATGTCAATCGTGGTCGTCGGCACCGACGCCTCGGACGGTCAGCCCGCGTGAAATGGCCGCCGTAGCTTGACGCTCGTCGTGCGTCCAGAACTCCAGTGGCTCCCCGTCGGCGGCAGCGGCCAGCAGCTCCGCCGTGGCCACGTGGATCGCATCGATTGCACGAAGATTGACCGCGAACGAGCTCTTCGCCCGGTCGATCACCGCGGCGTCCACGGGAGCGAGGTCCGTCATCGCGAGCAGCTCGGTCAGCTCCTTGCGCTTGATGGCCGTCTCGGCATCGCTCAGGCTGCCGAGCAGCCGCTCGCGATCGACGGCCCGGAAGGCCTCGACTTCGATGAGTCGGGAGGACACCACGTGCTCGCCGGCCGGCAGCGGCACCGACGGCCCGGGCTCAACGAACAGGACTCGGAGCACCGCGCTGGCGTCGACGTACTTCACCTGGATCCTCGCGGACGGCGCGGAGCGACGACTGGATGTCCACGCGCCCCTCGATGGTGGTGATCTTCAGCGCGCCCCAGTCCTGAGTCCCGGGCCGGAGCCGGCCCTCGCGCACCAGGCGGTCACGCCAGGAAAGCGGTTCCCCGCGAGCAGGCCCCAGCTCGGCGATCGGGTCGTCCCGATCTCTGATGGTTATCCTCTCCCCACGGGAAGCCTGCCGCAGATACCGGCTCAGATGGGACTTGAGCTCGGTCACCTTGATGGACTTCATGGTCACATTTTAAGACCATCATGGTCCCGACCACAAGGAGGGCGAGCCGGGTCCGGAACGGCGGTGAAGAGGACGTTGGCATCGAGGAACAGCCTCATGGCGTCTTCGATGCCGGCAAGCTGGCCAGGATGCGCGCTCGCTCCTCATCCGACAGCGCATCTTCGGCGTCCCATCGGGCGACCTGCTCGTCGCCGTGGAGCTGAAGCTCGACCACCACGCCCGGCTTGAGCACGATCTCGTCGCCGCGCCTGGGCGATGTCCGCCCCGTCGGTGTCCAGCCGGCCGAACGAGAACATGCCGGGAAGAAACGGGAGCTGCTCGGCCGGCGCGGCGAGCTCGACGCCCGGGGCCGTCGCGGTCAGGTCGGCGAGCTGCGCGAGGAAGCGGGAGCGCGCCTCCAACCCTTCATAGCGGGCTCCGGCCAACCGGGGCTCCAGCGCCACGGCGTTCTCGGCCGTCCAGCCGACGTCGACGTCGAGCAGGGTCCACAACGAGCGTCCCATCAGAAGCGTGCCGATCAGCAGCACCACGGCCAGGGCATTCTGCACCGCGACGAGCCCGCCCCGGAGGCGGCCGTGGCCCCTGGCGGGGTCCGACGCGCGCCCCTGCATCGGCCGCATGAGATCCCGGCCGACCGTGCGCAGTGCCGGCGGCAGGGTCGCCGCGACGCCGGCGAGCAGCGGCGCCACCGCGGCCCAGGACACCACCCGGCCGTCCACGTCGATGGCGTTCAGCACCCCCCGGCCGAACTCGGGCGGCACCGCGCGGCGGCGGCGAGCCCGACCAGCCACCCCGCGAACGCCAGCCCAAGCAGCCCTGCGAAGGCGGAGACGAGCACCGACTCGGTCAGGAGCTGACGGCACAGCCGCAGCCGGCTCGCCGGCGCCTGCCAATCTTCGACCGCGCCAACGCCAGGCCGTGGCAGGACAAGCTCTATCGGCAGGAGGACGCCGAAGGCGGCGCGCCGGTCACGGTATGGAGAATGCGAGCGGGTGGTCAGGAAATCGCCTCGCCGGTCAGCTCGACCGGTGACCGACGATTCCCCACACGAACAGCCCCACGCCGATCAGGCCGACGACCAGGCCGACCGGAAGCATGATCAGCGTCACCCCGAGGCCGAGGCCGACGACCATCAGCACGAACCCGATGGCCGCCACCGCCAGGTGGCTGAGAATGCGCCCGCCCTTCGCGAGCAACCCGTTACCCTGTTCGGCTGGTTCTGTCCCCATGTCATCACCCCGTGAGTGCAACGATGCGCACTTTCGGCAACCATAGGCCCCGCGGGCAAGGGTGTCAAGGCGGCGCCGGCCCCGGCGACCACGGCGTCCTGGCGGGTCCTCCGGTCGCGAGAGACTCGTCGAACCGCGACTCCTGCCGCTGCCGGCAGGTCGCGAGCGGCGGCGCAAGGGAGGGGGCGCACGTCGCGGCGGCGCGGCCCGGGAACCGGGGTTGGACCGGCCGGGGGAGGAGGCCGCGTGGACAGGGGCGAGGGTGAAGCGTTACGCTGTGGCGACGACGGGCACGGGACGGCAGGAGGATCTTCGATGTCAAGCACCGACCGAGACATGAGACGGCGTGAGTTCCTGGCGAGCGGTTCGGCCGGGCTGGTGGCGGCGGCGTTCGCGCGGACCGAGGCGTTCGCGGCGCTGCCGGCGCGGCAGGAGTTGAGCGAGCGCATCCGGGGCGTGCGCGCGATGACGTTCGACGTCTTCGGCACCGTGGTCGACTGGCGGACGAGCATCACCCGCGAGGGCGAGGCGGTGGGGCGCCGCAAGGGCATCGAGGCCGACTGGGCCGCGTTCGCCGACGACTGGCGCGGCGGCTACGGCCCCGCGATGGGCCGCGTCCGGCGGGGCGAGCTGGGGTGGACGAAGATCGACGACCTGCACCGGATGATCCTCGACGAGCTGGTGCCCAAGTACGGGCTCGAGAGCCTCACCGAGGAGGAGCTCGACGACCTGAACCGGGCCTGGCACCGCCTGACCCCGTGGCCCGACACCGTCGAGGGGCTGACGCGGCTGAAGACGCGCTACGTGCTGGCGTCGCTGTCGAACGGCAACGTGGCCCTGCTCGTCAACATGGCGAAGAACGCGGGCATCCCGTGGGACGCGGTGCTGTCGGCGGAGCTGGCCCGCCACTACAAGCCCGACCCCGAGGCCTACCTGACCGCGGCCGACCTGCTGGGCCTCGAGCCCGAGCAGTGCATGATGGTGGCCGCCCACAAGGGCGACCTGCGCGCGTCGGCCCGGCTCGGGTTCCGGACGGGCTACGTGCCGCGGCCGACGGAGTTCGCGCCGGGCGTCGAACGGGACCTGACGCCCGATCCCGACTTCGACCTGGTGGCCACCGACTTCAACGACATGGCGAGCCAGCTCGGGCTCTGACGGCGCCATCCGGGCAGCTCGACACGGGGAAGGGGAGTAGCGGACAGGGCAGCTTCTCCCATCGAGCCATGGTCGAACCGGTACCGCCTCATCGCGAGAGCATCACGGGGGAGGTCCTGAACGAGCCCTCGGGGCCGTCGGACGCGGTCGGCAAGCGGATGCCCCAGGTGCTGCTGGCGGTGGCCTACATGGGCATCGCGCTATGTTGTATCTCGATGTTCCCTGCCTGCCGGCGCTCGTCGACAACGACCTGTTGATGCTGGTGTTGCCGGTGGTCCTGTGGGGCGCGCGGTGGTGGTTCCGGAACCGGGTGTGGCGGGACGACCTGCCGCGCGATACGTACAGGCGCTCCCGGCGCCCGTGGGCGTCCACTCTCGGCGTCCGATCCTGACGACGCACTCGCGCTCGACCCGACCCGGCCCTCAGGAAGTCGGCCATGCGGACCGCCTCCGGGCCCAACTCGTCCACCGTCGCCGGCCGTTCTCACTCACTCGGCCAGACTGACATCTGGGCCACGGAGACGTCAGGACCGGAACCGCCATCGGCGGCCGCGGGTGGCGGTCCGGTCGCTCAATGAGCGGGCTCGGCGATGGGGCGGTACTGCTGCAGATCTCGCATCGGATTGACGCCAGGCGGCAGCCGACCGCTGAAATCCAGGAGCACCTGATGGCTCAGCGGGGCGTCGGGGCTGACTCGGGCGATGGAGGCCTTGGCATCGGCGACTGTCCAATCGCCTCCGCGATGGATGCCCTCAGTTACGTATCTGGGCAGCCAGCCGAGCACGTAGTAGTCCTGTGTGTACACGAGGATCGCATGGGTGGCCACAGGATTGTTCAGCTCGACAGCTACGCGCAGCTCCTTGCCAGGTTGCAGGCTCTGAACCGCCTCGATTGCGTGGGGGTTGGTGTGTCGAAGTCCATGCAACATCAACTGAGTGTTAAACCTCCCGTCGGGGTCCGGCTCGATCGGAGGAAAAACCTCGAAGCTGTCCGTGTAGCTCCGACCACCGGACACGGACAGCTCGGTGAGTTCGTCGCAGTCGTCCGCATCGAGTCCGAGTTGGCGCAGGTATACGGGGCGGTCGACCCGGCGGGTGTTCATGACGCGGTTCCGAAACGTCGGGAACAACTCGGACGAGCGATAGCGTCGCTCCAGCTTGGGGAATGCGGGAATCGTTCTGAACCCGGACTCCTCGGCCTCTTTCGCCCCCTGAACATAAGAGAACTCGAATCCTCCAGTGGAAGAATCAAGACGGCTGAGCCGCCCGACCGGAAACCAACGCCGGCTCGATCGGTGTTGCCAGGCGAGATAGAGCATGGTCATCCAACGTTCTCCAGTAGCTCTCGCTTGCTGGTCAGAACGACCTGACAAGCGAACTCCTTGGCGGTGTCGGACATGAACTCGGACGGGACTCTCTGAACTATCGCTCGAATGTCGACTTCGGACAGCCCGTGGATTCGGTCCAGGGTCCTTCGCGTAAAGGAAGGCCTCCATCGAGAGAGCAAACGGGCGAGATGCAGCGGCGAAGGAGCGCGCCGGTGCCGGGCGTTCCAGTAGACACCTCCACGTCCGCGCCGCAAATAGCGCAATACGCTATCAGATTCCAGGATCTGACACCGTTTCTCGTCGGTCAACTCTCTCCCCAAGGAGGATGCATGGTCGAACGACGGCATGATCTCGATGAGCATATCACCCTGATCTAGTACCCACGCAATCATCCAGTTCTCGTGGTGTCGATCCGTGTTGCCGATGATTCCATCGAGTAGGGCGTACGACGCCAGGTCTTCCATGACGTAGCCCCACCGTGGCATGGGGTTCATGGTCTCGACACCCATCCATTGGGCCAATGCGCCGCTGATGTTCTTGACGTTGTGATCCCGCTGACCGAAGCGGAGGGCGGTGTCGTAGTCTTCGACCGCGTGCTGCAGAACTTCCCATCCGTGGAAAAAGTGGTACTCCGCAACGGTCTTGGACTCGTCGGGAAGGAACGACCTGCAGATTGTGGCAAGCAATCTCCGCTCTGTCGGCCGGGACTCCCGATCCTTGTCGTCGTGGTGAAGGCGCAGCCCGAACGCGGTACTCTCCGTGCACTGTGCCAGTTCCACGTCCGCGCAGTCGACACCAATGAGACGGCCAATCTCGGCGACGATCTTCTCTGCCCAGTGCTCTCCGGTATCGGATCTGGGGAGCTTGAGCAGCCACGCATCGTACTCTGGAGGGATTCGAACCCAGAACTTGGTCCGGGTTCCTCGGCTCTCTTCCACATCGAGTCTGGGCGGAATCGGGATGATGGGATAGGGAGTCTCGGGCATGTTCAGCTTAGAGGTCACGTTCCCGACGGCCTGACGGCGGCTCCGTGGGGCGTCGCACAGAGGCGGTCAACGCGGACGGCCCTCACAGGCGGTCACGTCGATCACCGAGGCGGTCCAGCGGGTTCGGGCACTACTAGGTCGTCGAGTTCGCTCGGACTCTCGATGTGACCGGGGATCGCCCGGCGCATCTGCCCGACGATTCCCAGCCCGGTGGGCGTCTGTTGCGATGCAGCCGCGTAGGTCGGGTGAGTACGAGAGTAGATCGTCGGCGTCGTCTTGATGACGATGGAGTAACGCATCACGCTATCGGGCGGGTCGGTCCGCTCTAGGAGACCCGCGCCAGCTTAGTGTTCTTGATCGGCAAATCCCGCACCCGTAGGCCGGCCGCCGCGTAGATGGCGTTGGTGACGGCCGGGGCCACCGGGGGCACGCCCGGCTCGCCGAGGCCGCCGAGGCGCTCGCCCGAGCGGATGAACGCTACCTGGACGTCGGGAGCGTCGGCCATGCGGATCATCTGGTGGTCGTGGAAGTTGCTCTCGACGACGCGGCCCTCGGCGATGGTGATCTCGCCGACGAGGGCGGCCGAGAGGCCGAAGACGACGCCGCCCTCGATCTGGGCGGCGGCGCTGTCGGGCTCGACGACGTCGCCGCAGTCGACGGCGGCCCACACGTTGCGCACGCGGAGCCCGCCCTGGGGCGACACCGCGACGTGGGCGACCTGGGCGACGATCGAGCCGAAGCTCTCGGCGATGGCGATGCCGCGGCCCTCGCCATCCGGGAGGGGGGCGCCCCAGCCCGCCATCTCCGCCGCGCGGTCCAGGGCGGCGCGGAACCGGGGATGGTCGTCCATCAGCATGCGGCGGTACTCGTAGGGGTCCCGGCCCGCCGCGTGGGCCATCTCGTCGATGAACGACTCCTTGAAGAAGCCGTGCTGCGAGTTCAGCACCGAGCGCCACGCGCCCTCGCGGACGTGGTGCCGCGCGTTCCGGCTCTCGAAGCGCCGCTCGGGGATGGCGTAGGGCATGAACAGCGACTCGCGGTCGCCGCCGCCCGCGTAGTGGGCCCCCACCGCGAGGGGGCGGCCGTCGGCGCCGAGGGCGCCGGCGTAGCGGCACATCGCGGCCGGCCGGTAGTAGCCGTGGCGGATGTCGTTCTCGCGGCTCCACACCAGCTTGACGGGGGCGGGCGACAGGGCCTGCGCGATGCGCGCGGCGAGGTCGACGTAGTCGAAGCAGAACGGCAGGCGCCGGCCGTAGCCGCCGCCGAGCATCAGGTTCGTCAGATGGACCTGGCCCGCGTCGAGGCCCAGGGCGCCGGCGGCGGTGGAGCGGGCGTTCAGGGGGTCCTGGGTGCCCGCCCACACCTCGGCGCGGTCGCCCTCGACGCGGGCCGTGCACGCCATGGGCTCCATGGTGGCGTGGGCGAGGAACGGGACGCGGTAGTCGGCGGTGACGACTTGCGCGGCGTCCGCCGGCATCTCCGGGGCGTCGCCGAGGGCCTCGTCGAACGCCGCGAAGATGGTCTCGCTGGAAACCCCGCCGTGGCCGGCGTCGTCGTACTCGGGGCTGAGCGCCGCTAGGGCCTGGCGGGCGCGCCAGAAGCTGTCGGCGACCACCGCGACCGCCTCGTCGAGCTCGACGACCCGCTTCACGCCGGGCATCGCCTGCGCCGGGGCCGGGTCGACCGACGCGAGCCGGCCCCCCTGGACGGGCGCGATGTCGACGGCCGCGTAGAGCATGCCGGGGAGGGTGAAGTCGATGCCGTAGATGGCGCTGCCGTCGACCTTCGGAGGAATGTCGAAGCGCGGCTTCCGCGTGCGCCGGATGGTGTAGGCGTCGGGGTCCTTCAGGGGCGGGTCGTCGGGGGCGGGCGTCGCCGCCGCGGCCCTCGCGAGGTCGCCGAAGCTGGCGCTCTGGCGCGACCACGGGTGGGTGACGCGCGACCGCTCGGCCCGGCACTCGTCGACGGCGACGCCGAAGCGCTCGGCCGCGGCCGCGAGCAGCATCTCGCGAGCCGCCGCCCCCGCCAGCTTCATGCCGTAGCCGGTGCCGCGCACCGCCATCGAGCCGCCGGTGGCCTGGGTGCCGAACCACCGCGCGAGGCGGTAGGCGCCGTAGTCGACGGCGCGCCCGACCGGCGCGGGCATCGACTCGCCGGTGAACGCGCGCAGCATGTAAGCGTTGGCGTAGGCGTCGAGGGCCGGCGCCTCGCGGATGCGCACCCGGTCCCAGTCGGCCTCCATCTCCTCGGCCGCCATCATCGCGAGCCCCGTCTGCGACCCCTGCCCCATCTCGCAGTGGGGAATCAGGATGGTGACGAGGTCGTCGGGGGTGACGGTGATCCAGGTCGTCAGCTCGCCCTTGTCGGCGGCGTCGGCCGAGACGATGCCGTGGCGGCCCGGCGCGATCGCCACGCCGGCGATGCCGAGGACGAAGCCGCCCCCGACGAGAGTTCCGGTTCCGATGAAGGCGCGTCGCGTCCACTTACCCATGGCGCGCCTCCCTTCCGTCCGCGGCGGCCACGCGGCCGCCGCCGACCGCTTCGCGGCGGGCGACGGCCTCGCCGCAGGCGACAGCCCCGCCGCAGGTGACCGCCTCGGTGTTGGCGACAGCCACGGTGTCGGCGACGGCCTCGCCATTGATGACGGCCCCGCCATTGGCGACGGCCCCGCCATTGGTGACAGCCTCGCGACTGGCCAACGTCTCGCCGTCGGCGGCGGCGCCGCCCCCGGTGAAGGCGCCGCCCCGGGCGACGGCGTGAATCGCGCGGCGCACGCGGACGAACGTGCCGCAGCGGCAGATGTTGGTGACGGCTGCGTCGACGTGCGCGTCGCTCGGGTCGGGCCGCTGGGCGAGGAGGGCCGAGACGGCCATGATCATGCCCGACTGGCAGTACCCGCACTGCGGCACCTGGTGGTCCACCCACGCCTGCTGCACCGCGTGCAGCCGGCCGTCGGCGGCCAGGCCCTCGATGGTGGTGACGGCCATGCCCTCGACCGCCGACACCGGCACCGTGCAGGTGCGGACGGCGCGGCCGTCCACGTGCACGGTGCAGGCCCCGCAGGCGGCGATGCCGCAGCCGAACTTGGTGCCCGTCAATCCGAGCGTGTCGCGCAGCACCCACAGCAGCGGCGTGTCGGGCTCCACGTCCACTGTGCGGGGCTCACCGTTCACGTTGAGCGTGATTGCCACCCCTGACCTCCCGTCGCGCGGTGTTTCCTCTCATCGTAGCGCATCGCGGGCCTCGCGGCCCGTGGCCTTTCCCGTTCCCGGCGAAGGGTGGTACGTTCGGCCGGTGGACGGAACCCCGTCGTTGCACACCGTTGACAAGTGGATGCCCCGGCTGTTGTGGGCCGCGGCCGCCGTCGGCATCGCCGTGTTGGCGTACCGCAACTTCCCGTGGGTCCGGTCCCTCGCTGACGATCCCGCATTCATGCTGGTGTTCCCCCTGGTGCTGGCGGGGGTGCGGTGGTGGTTCCGGCACGTGCTGTGGCCGGCCGATCTGCCGGGCGACACCAGCCGGCTCGAGGATGGCCGATGACCGTTCGCCCGCGGGCGGTGCCGCGGTTCCGGACCGCGCCCGGTCCCCGGGTCAGGACGAGGCCGCTGCTCCGACCTCCACGTCGAACGCCGCCGTCTCCACCGTCGCGCCCGGCTTCACCTGGACCACGATGCGGTAGGCGCCCGGTTCCGGGAAGACGAACGGGAACGTCACGGGGTTCGTCGGCGGGGTCGCGGTGTGGCCTGGCCCCTCGTATTCCGCGGCGGGCCCGGCTCCGGCCCCCGTGCCGTCGGCTTCCAGATCGGTAAAGCGCCGCTGCGCGGTGAGGTTGATGCTGCCGGCCGGATGCAGGTGCACGAACAGCGAGCCGTCGCCCCGCAGGACGGCGGCGTGGCTGAGCATGCCCATGTAGGGCTCGAGCACGGACGGCGACCCGTCCGGCTCGGTCACCGAGAACCGCAGCGTGGTCTCCTCGTCGACGGCGATCGGGCCGTCGCGTTCCCATCGCATGGTACGCCCGCCGGGCAGCGGGTAGCTCTCCGATGGCGATGCGCCGTATGGGCGCAGGGTTGCCCAGGAGTCGTCCGGATCGGGCGCCGGACCTCCCGCCGGCGCGCCGCTGCCGTCCACCGCCTCCGGCGCGCCCCCGCCGGCCGCCGGCGGACCACCAGCCGCGACTGAGCCTCCGACCCCGGGCGAACCGCCGCCCG
>JAJEEA010000512.1 GCA_022821235.1 Vicinamibacteria bacterium | reverse complement strand
GCCGCGACCACGCCGGCCCCGGGCGCTTCCCAGGCCCCCGCGCCGGAGCCGCCGCGCGCCGCCTGGGAGCACCTGACCGCGGAGGAGGCGGACCTGCTCGAAGCGATCGCCGACCAGTTGATCCCGAGCGACGACCTCGGGCCGGGCGCGGTGGCGGCCGGGGCCGTCGTCTACATCGATCGGGCCCTCGGCGGCGCGTTGTCCGAGTCGCGCGACGCCTACCGGGCGGGCCTGGCCGCCTTCGACCGCTACTGCCGGGCCTCGCGCGGCGCGCCGTTCCGCGAGCTGCCGCACGTCGACCAGGTGTCGGCCCTCATCGACGTCGAGACGGGCGCCGCGACCGGCGCGCGCACCGGCTTCGCGGGCAGCTCCGCCGGGTTCTTCAACATGGTGCGCGGCCACGTCCTCCAGGGCACGTTCGGCGACCCCTGGTACGGCGGCAACCGCGACTACGTGGGCTGGGACCTCATCGACTATCCCGGCGTGCGGACGGCGGTCTGGCCCCGGCTGCAGGCGCAGCTCGAGGCCGGCGAGCTGCAGTCGCGCCGCCGGTCGGCCTACGACACCGAGTACTTCGACAGGGCGGTGGTCGACGCCGCGACCGGGGAGACGCGCCATGGCGACTAGACTGCCGGGAACCGACGTCGTCATCGTGGGGCTCGGGGCGGCCGGCGGGGTGGCCGCGCTTCCCCTCGCCGAGGCCGGGCTCGACGTGATCGGGCTCGAGGCCGGGGGGCGCCTCACCCGCCGCGACTTCGCCCCCGACGAGATCCGGAACAACGTGCGGGCCTGGCCGTTCTCGGTCCAGAAGTGCGCCAGCGAGGTGCCGACCCTCCGCCGCACCGGGTCGGAGACCGCGGTCCAGGGCGGCGGCCACCCCATGATGAACGCCGTCGGCGGCACCACCCTGCACTACTGGGCCCAGAGCTGGCGGCTCAACCCGTGGGACTTCGAGGTGGTCTCGGCGACGACGCGGCGCTACGGCCGCTCGCGCCTCCCCGAGGGGACGACGGTCGAGGACTGGCCGTTCGGCTACGCCGAGCTCGAGCCGTACTACGACCGGGTGGAGCACGAGATCGGCGTCTCGGGACAGGCCGGCAACGTCGACGGCCGTCGCGACGAGCGGGGCAACCCGTTCGAGGGCCCGCGCGCCCGCGACTACCCGATGCCGGCGCTGCGCTGGACCGGCTTCCTGGAGGGCATGGCGGATGCGGCGCGCTCGCTGGGGTGGCGGCCGTTCCCCGGACCCGCCGCCATCAACTCTCGCGCCTACCAGGGGCGCTCGGGCTGCATGTACCACGGGTTCTGCAACCGGGGCGGGTGCCACGTCGACGCCAAGAACTCGCCCGCGGTGACGACGATCCCCCGGGCCGAGGCCACCGGCCGGCTGAAGGTGGTGACCCACGCGCACGTCCGGCGCATCGAGACCGACAACCGGGGCCGGGTGACCGGCGTCACCTACGTGCAGGACCGCGAGGAGCTCTTCCAGCCCGCCCGGTTCGTGCTGCTCGCCAGCTACACCTACGAGAACGTGCGCCTGCTGCTGCTGTCGAAGTCGCGGGCGTGGCCCCTCGGCCTCTCGAACAACCGCGCGCAGGTCGGCCGGCACTACCTCAGCCACCACCAGGGGGCGGGAGTCACGGCGCTGTTTCCCTACGACACGCACGCCTGGTACGGCCTGCCCGCGCAAGGGGTCGCCGTCGACGACTGGGCCGACGACAACTTCGACCACGGCGGCCTCGACTTCATCGGCGGCGGCAATCTGTGGGTCTACTCCGACCGGCGCCCCATCGCGGCCGCGGGCATGAGCACGTTCGGGCGCGCCCCCGCGTGGGGGTCGGCCTGGAAGCGGTTCATCCGGGAGAACGCCGACCGGACGAACAGCGCGTACATCCAGAAGACCACCCTGCCCTACGAGTCGAACTACCTCGACCTGGACCCGGCGGTCACCGATCCGGTCGGCGATCCGGTGATCCGGGTGACGGCCGAGTACAAGCGGAACGAGCTGGCCATCGCCGAGTTCCTGCAGGACAAGATGGAGCGGTGGTACCGCGCGGCGGGCGCCGTCGAGGTGCTGCGGGGCGGCCTCGGCGGGCAGATGGGGGTCTCGACCCACGCCTACGGCGGGACCCGCATGGGCGACGACCCCGAGACCAACGTGGTCGACCGCCACGGGCTGTCGCACGAGGTGCCGAACCTCGGCGTCCTCGGCGCCTCGGTCATGGGGACGAGCGGCGCCCGCAACCCCACCCTGACGGCGCAGGCCCTGGCGTGGCGCACGGCCGAGCACCTGGTGAGCAACTGGCGTGCGATCGTGGAGTAAGGACAGTGACGGGAATACCTTGCCACGTTCCCAAGGCAGGCACCGCCGAAAACCGGCTGCATCCGGGTTGCAGTTGGCAACCTCATATCGATCACTATCCTGAGCCCCGCCGGGCAGGTGGGAGAAACCAGCCGCGGCGGCGGTCTTCCGGGCCGGGACGCCAAGGACGGTGGTCGACATGGAGTTGCCGACCGCACCCGGGATGCAGCCCGCTCAGCGGTTTCCGCGTTGGGGACGACGTGGCGAGGTGACTCCGTCACGGTGTCGACCGCGATCGGACCGGCAGCGCAGGCGACCCTTGCGAGCGGCCGCCGGCGCCGGCTCGGCCGGCGCCGGCGGGCCGGGAATCCGCTCCCGAACGCGGTGCAGAATCCTGGCCGGGTCGGTCTACGCCAGGACGCGCAACACGACCCGCCGGTTCTGCGCCCGCCCCGCCGCGGTGTCGTTGGGCGCCACCGGCTGGTCCTCGCCGTAGCTGATGATGCCCATCTTGTGGAGGGGGAGCTGATGCGCCTCGTGGAGATAGCGCCGGGCGTTGTCGGCGCGCTGCATGCCGAGCCGCGCGTTGTTCGCGGGCGAGCCGGTGGCGTCGGTGTGCCCCTCGATCTCCACGAATGACGCGATCGGCAGTGTGCGCAGATCGGCCACGAACTGGTCCAGGTACGCGCGGACCTCGTCGGGCAGCGTGGATTGCGAGATCCCGAACCCGGCGACGTTCTCGTCGATCACCATCTCGTACACGAGGCGACGGTTCGCGTTCTCGAGGGTGTTGCCCAACTGGTCGGCGGTCCTCTGCGCCATCTCCGCCGTCATCTCCGCCGAGCTGGCGATGGCGAACGCGTTCTGGGCGGTCTGCTCGACCGCGTCGATCCGCGCCCCCTGTTGCTGTACGATGGCCTCCGAATCGTCCAGGTCGCGGCGCATCTGTGAGACCTGAGCGCCGACCTGCGCCTGAATCTGCGTGGTGGCGTCATCGACGTAACCGGTCGTGGCGAGGCAGCCGCTGAGCAGCGCCGCGCCCGCTATCGCCGCTGCCGATGCCATTGGTCGCATGAGGGTCCTCCCTGCCGAATCCGATCAACCCTTCCCGTGTCCCTCTGCCATGCCCCTCCGGCCTCGTGGACCGCGGCAGCGCGCACCGGAACGCATCCGGTGCGCCGGGATTACCGACTGTATCGGCCCCGTACGCCCGGAACTTCACACGCGGCCCCGGAGGCCGCGGTTTTCCCCGGCGTGGCTGGTCTTTTTTCTCGCTGCCGCGGGCGGATCGGCCGCGCAGGACGACACGGGGCGTCCCGTCGTGCGCCCGCCGCGGGTGGCCGACCCGCCGGTCATCGACGGCCGGCTCGACGACCCGGTCTGGCAGGGCGCCGCCCACATCACCGGGCTCGTGCAGCGCCGGCCCCTCGACGGTCCGCCGGCCAGCGAGGCGAGCGACGTCTACGTCGCCTACGACAGCGACCACCTGTACGTCGGACTGCACGCGCACTACACGGACCCCGGCATGATGCGGGCGAACCGGCGCGACCGCGACCAGACCGTCGAGGACGACCTGTTCCTGATCTACTTCGACCCGTTCCTCGACCAGCAGCGGGCCTACGTCTTCACCGTGAACGGCTACGGGGTGCAGGGAGACGCGATCCTGCGGGCGGGGGCCCTCGGGGGCGGCCGCTTCGGCGTCCCCCGCGGCGACGCCTCGTGGGACGTGCTGTTCGACACCGCGGCCCGACTCGCCGCCGACGGCTTCGTCGCCGAGATGGCCATCCCCTTCAAGAGCCTCCGCTATCCGCGGCGGGAAGCCGGGTCCGAGCACCGGTGGGGGCTGCAGATCGCGCGCACCATCGGCGGCAAGGACGAGGCCGACGTCTGGTCCCGCACGTCGCGCGACATCGCCGGCTTCCTGCCCCAGATGGGCCTGCTCGAGGGCATGACGGACCTCTCGCGCAGCCACAACCTCGAGATACTGCCCACCGTCACCGCGACCCGGTTCGGCGCCCTCGACCGGGGCACCGGCCGGTTCGACGAGGGGGACCTGTCGCCGGAGGGCGGCGTCAACGTGAAGTACGGCGTCACGTCGAACCTCACCGCCGACTTCACGTACAACCCGGACTTCTCGCAGATCGAGTCGGACCTGCCGCAGATCGAGGTCAACCAGCGGTTCGCGCTGTTCTACCCCGAGCTGCGTCCGTTCTTCCTCGAGGGGGCCGAGATCTTCAACATCCGGGCGCCGATCACCGCGGTCCACACCCGCACCATCGTGGACCCCGCCTACGGCGCCAAGCTGACCGGGAAGGTCGGACGCACCACCCTCGGGCTGATGTACGCCAACGACGCCGAGCCGGGGAACGTGGACGACCGCACGGACCCGGCGTTCGGGCAGGCCGCGCACACGTTCGTGGGCCGGGCGCGCTACGACCTCTACGCCGAGTCGCACGTCGGGGCCGTCCTCACCGACCGCGAGCTGCTCGACGGCCACAGCCGGCTCGCCGGCGTCGACTCGAACTTCCGCCTCGGCGACACCCACGCGGTCGCGTTCCGGGCCATGGCGACCGACCACCGGGACCGAGGGGGCGCGGAGACGACCGGCCATCTGCTCGACGCGAGGTTCAGCAAGAGCGGCCGGAACCTGCGCTACGCGGTGTCGTCGTACTCGCTGTCGCCCGAGTTCAGGACCGACGTGGGCTTCGTCCGCCGCACCGACCAGCGCTACACGTCGGTGACGGGCGGCTACCGCTGGTGGCCGGAGCACTGGCTCCGCAACTGGGGGCCCGAGTTCGTCTACGGGCGGAACCACGACTTCGCGGGCGTCCTGCAGGACGAGATCGCCGACGCCGGCATCAACCTCGCCCTCGCCCGCAACATGTTCGTCGCCAGCAACGTCCGCCGCGAGCTGGAGCGGTTCGGGGGCATCGACTTCCACAAGACCCGCGCCCGGGTCTTCGGCCGCGTCGACACGAGCCGGCGTATCGGGGTGTCCCTGGAGTACCGGCGCGGCGAGCAGATCCGCTTCGACGAGGAATCGCCGTACCTCGGCCGGGAGCAGGGAATCACCGCGCGGCTCAACCTGCGCCCCGTCCCCCGGCTGCGATCGGCCATCAACATCACCACGAACCGGTTCACGGACCCCCGGCGGGGGGGCGGCGCGGTGTTCGACGTCCGGATCTACCGCGCCCTCACCACCTACCAGTTCAGCAACCGCCTCCTCTTCCGCAACATCAGCGAGTACAACACGCTGCGCGGGACGCTGGACCTGAACTTCCTGCTCACCTACCGCGTCAACGCGGGCACCGTCTTCTACGCCGGCTACGACGACCACTACCAGCAGGCGGACCTCATCCGGGGCGACCTGACGGACTGGCACGAGGTCGGCGGGCGCCCGGACTGGACCTGGCGCCAGCGGACCAACCGCGCGGTCTTCCTGAAGTTCCAGTACCTGTTCCGGTACTGACGCGGGTCGGACCGGCTGCACGCGTTCACGGGTTGACAGCGCGCCGATCCCGTGGTGCAATCCAAGTATAGGCAACTATAGGCATGCACACCCGATGGCAGACGCGACGGAACGCCCGTTGACGACCGCGCAGGTGGCCGCGATGGCCGGCGTGCACCGGGATACGCTGCTGCGTTGGCTGCGAGAGCGCCGAGTGCCCGAGCCGCGCCGGGACCGTCACGGCTGGCGTGTCTTCACCGTCCGCGAGGCGGCGGCGGTCACGGACTACGCGAAGGGCGACACGCCGGACCCGACGCCGCACGCCCGGTACGCCGCCAACCCGGCACTCGGGCGGCTGAGGCGGATCGACTGGGACTTCCCGACCGCCAAGACGGACTATCTGACCCACGGCCTGCACCCCTATCCGGCCAAGTTCATTCCCCAGATTCCGAACGCTTTGATCCAGGAGCTGTCGTCGGTGGGCGACACGGTGGCCGACATCTTCTGCGGCAGCGGCACTACGCTGCTGGAGGCGCTTCAACTCAAGCGCCACGCGATCGGCATCGACGCCAATCCGCTCGCGGCCCTGATCAGCCGGGCCAAGACGACGACGCTGACCGATTCGGAGTTCGACGAGCTAGACGAGCACCGCCGAGCCTGCGAACAGATCCTGATGCGGGCGGCGTCCCCGACCGGCGATCTGTTCCATGACGGCCAACCGCTCCGGTCATCGGGGTGGCGGCCGGCGCGGAAGGTCTGCGAATTCTGGTTCCTGCCGCACGTCGTGGAGGAGCTGGCCGAGCTGCGGCTTCGCGTCGGCCGGCTGTCGAGCGAGCCGGTGCGGACGCTCTGCACGGTCGCCCTCTCTGCGATCATCGTGTCGGTCTCGAAGCAGGACTCCGACACCCGTTACGTCCGCCGCGAGAAAGCGGTCGAGCCGGGCGACACCGTGCGCCGCTATCTGAGCCAGCTCGACGCCGCCACGCGGGCGGTGCGCGAAATGAGCGCCCTCATCGAGGATCGGTTCCAGTGCCAGATCGTCGGTGCCGACGCACTGTCCGCCCCCCTCACGATGCCCTTCGACCTGGTCGTCACGTCGCCCCCGTACCCGAACGCCTATAGCTACCACCTGTATCACCGGACCCGCCTGCTCTGGCTCGGACACGATCCCGCGCGGTTCAAGGAGATCGAGATCGGGAGCCACCGGAAGTACAGCGCCAAGGGACGCAATCGGGCGACGCCGGAGACGTTCCGGCGGGAGTTCGACGCGATCTTTCCGTGGCTGCGGGAGCGGCTGAAGGGCCGAGGCTACGCCTGTTTCGTCATCGGCGACTCCAGGGTCGCCGGCGCGCACGTCGACAATGCGTCGTTGCTCGCGGCGGCGGGGGCGGACGCCGGATTCCGGGAGGCGGCCCGGATCACCAGGACCATCGCCCCGACGCGCAAGAGCTTCAACCCCAGGATCGGACGGATAAAGCAGGAGAACATCCTGATCCTCCAGAAGGCGTAGGCGGTCATGGATGGTATGACGTGCAGAATCAAGGAGTACATCCAGCCCTTCGAGCGCCGGCTCGCGCTGGAAGAGCTGCGCGCCCTGGCCGGCGGCCCCGTGACCCCGGTCGACGGCGACGATGCGACCGCGTCCACCTTCTCGGTCGCGCGGTCGGGCGACGCCGGGGCCCTGCGTGACGCGCTGGCGTACTGGCACTCCGTCGGCGACCGCCTGGACGGGATGACGACGCAGCTTCGGCGCGAGGCGACCGTCGAGTTCGCCCGCAACGGGGCGACGGGCGGCGGGCTGGCCGAGATCATGCGCGCCCGGCTGTTGGCGAAGCTGCCGAACAAGCGCTGTCTGCGGTACGCCACGCACGGGCTGCACGAGTATCGAGGCAAGTTCTTTCCGCAGCTCGTGCGCGCCCTGATGAACATCGTGAAGCTGCCCAAGGGCGGCGTCGTGCTCGATCCGATGTGCGGGAGCGGCACGACGCTGGTGGAGGCGCGTCTGTCGGGGCGCACCGCCTACGGACTCGACATGAACCCGCTGTCGGTGTTCATCACCGACGTGAAGTGCCGGGCGTTGACGCTGGACCCGGGGGCGCTGACGCGCTCCTGCGACGCCCTCCGGCGGGAACTCACCGCGCCGCCGCCGCGGGGGGGCGACAGGGGACGCCTGGCCGGGCTGGCGGCAAGGGATCGAGAATATCTCGAGCGATGGTTCGCCGGCCGCACGCTCCGGGAGCTGGATCGCATAGACGCGGCCGTACGGCGGCTCCCGCCCCCCACGCTCAGGCGCTTCTACCTGGTCTGCCTCAGCAACATCCTGCGCGGGGTCTCCCAGCAGAAGAACGACGACCTGCGGGTCCGGCGCGAGGAGACCGAGCTGGCCGCCGGCGAGACCATCGCCCGATTCCTCGACCAGGCGGCACGCTCGACGAGAACGGTCGCCGCCTTCCTCGCCGAGCGCGGCGGCGCGAGGGTGGGCCGGCATGCCGTGCGGGAGGCGGACGCCCGGCAGGCCGCGGACGCGCTGCCGTCACTGGCCGGCAAGGTCGACGCGGTGATCACCTCGCCGCCCTACGCCACCGCCCTGCCCTATCTCGACACCGACCGTTTGAGCCTCGTCTATCTCGGCCTGTTGCCGCGCGAGCATCATCGAACGCGGGACACGACGATGATCGGGAACCGCGAGGTCACGACGGGCTCCCGCGCGGAATACTGGGGGTACTTCGCGGCGAACAAGTCGCTGCTGCCCCGGAGCGTGCGCGGGGTGATCCAACGCATCGACCGACTGAACGCGGGCGGCGAAGCGGGTTTTCGGCGTCGCAACCTGCCGGCGCTGCTGTCGAAGTACTTCTTCGACATGCGGGAGGTCATGCGGCAGACGTTCTCGCTGCTCCGGCCGGGCGGCACGATGTTCCTCGTGATCGGCAACAACCGGACGACGGCCGGCGGACGGCCGGTCGAGATTCGCACCGCGGACTACCTCGGAGAGATCGCGGGCGACATCGGATTCCGGCCCGCGGGCGACGTGGCGATGGACATGCTGGTGTCCAGGGATATCTTCAGGAAGAACGCCGTCCCGTCGGAACGAATCTTGCGGCTCGACAAGCCTCAGTAGTAGCCGTACTTCCTCTCCGAATTGCGCACGGTGTGACGACAGAGCACGAGGCACACCGCGTGCTCATCAGTCCCCTGCGGGACCACTTCAGCGTCGTAGTCATGGCCGGCGGCCGGCCCGGCCTTCTCGATGCGCAGGACGTCGCCGACGCGGCACGCGCTTCGGAGCGCTTCGTTTCGCAGTCGGAGGTCGCGCTTGACGGGGTTGTACCACATATGCACCGGGATGACTTCGTTCATCAGGCGCATCCGCACGCCAGGGCGGTCGCGCTTGCCGGGTCTCTCGGGGTCCTCCAGGAACGCGTCAGGCCAGCCCCAGAAGCCGGGATTAGCGTCACGGGCGGCGAGAGGCACGAACAGCTCGGGCGATCGCTTCGAGGTTCCCGGCGACGTCTGACCGCTGCCGGCGTCCGTCTGCTGCAGCGTCATGACGAACCCGCGCGAGCCCACCCCGGTGGAGGGCGCGACCGCCGCCGGGCTTTCCCGAGCGGCGTTGCGAGGAACCGGGGCTCGATGTTCCGTTCTGGCAGCAAAAGAGTGATCGGCGTCGTCGGATCGAACGCCAGGATCCCCCTCCACGCCTTCTGTCACAAGTGCGTCGGCTTCAGACGGCGTGAGACCCGCGACGGTCAGGCGCGCGAGGAGCAGGTCGTCGAGAACCCGCGCGATGCCGGAGGAGAGATCGGCCCAAGCGTCCAGCTTCTGCTCGACCGAGCGCAGAACCGAGGCGTCGCGCGGCTCGGCCATGTCCAGAGAGATCCGGACGGCGGCCTCGTAGTTGGTGAACAACCCGCCCTCGGTCAGGTTGCCCGAGCCGACCAGGACGTCGGCCGCGACGTCAGACTTGAACAGGTAGATCTTCGGGTGGAAGGTGAACGGCAGGCGGTTGTGGAAAACGATCACCCGGCCCGCCGGGGCTACCGCGTCCAGGAGATCCCGGAGGCCCTCGGCCGAAGTCCCGCCGTGGTCGATGCCGGCGATGATCTCGACGGCGGAGGTGCGGGCGAAGGCTGCCAGGGCCGGGGCGACGTGCCTCGTTCCCGAGCGCTTGACGAATGCGACCGCGGCGCGGAAAGACGTCCAGGGTTCGGCGAGGTTGTCCGTGAGGTAGTCGCCGATCCGCCCGGACGAAGAAGGCTGGTGGATGAACTCCATCCGCGGGTCCGGCCGGCGCGGGCGAGCGACGGCGGCCGCTTCACGCCCGCTGCCCGCGCGGTGCGCGAAGTTCGCCCGACGCTATCCCACACGCGGGGAATCGTCAAGCGCGATCCCCACGGCATTGGTACGGGGGTGGCCCCCACCGACTCCCGGAGTACGCGCCCTTACTGCAGCTCAGACTGCTAGCCGCTGGACCCGCCGGTCAGCGCGTAGAGGTCTTCGAGCGAGTACCAGCCGGGCGCCGACGCGCGGGCGGTGGGCTTGCGGCGTACGAAGTAGCGGCGGCCCAGGGTGGCGCCGCGGCGGTTGGGATACGCGCGCGCCTTGCGGTCCAGCTCGGCTTCCAGCGCCTTGGGCGAACGCACGGTGCCCCACTTGCACTCGCCGAGATCCGTCCAGTCGTCGACAAGTCATATTTAGACAAGTCATGATTGGACGTGCCCCGCCGGCGGCGCGGCGTCGCCCGTGCCGGCCCGCTTCGGAACGCGGCGTCGGCCACGGTATAGTAGGACGTGACGACCGCACGGGGGTCCGCGTCCGCCGGCGCCCGGCCCGACCGCCTCATGGACGACCCGCGCACCGCCCCGGCCGGCCCCCTCGGCGCGGGGACCGGCGTCCTGCTGATCGCGGTCTTCACCATCGCCACCTGCGGCCTGATCTACGAGCTGCTCGCGGGCACCATCGCCAGCTATCTCCTGGGCGACAGCGTCACGCAGTTCTCGACCGTCATCGGCGCCTACCTGTTCTCGATGGGGGTGGGGTCGTACCTGTCGCGCCACGTCCGCCGCGACCTGCTGATCCGGTTCATCGAGATCGAGATCCTGGTGGGCCTCGTCGGCGGCCTCTCATCGCCGGCTCTCTTCTTCGCGTTCGCCGAGGTCGACGCCTTCCGCGTCGTGCTCTACGGCTGGGTCTTCGTCACCGGGGTGCTGGTGGGGCTGGAGATTCCGTTCCTCATCCGCATCCTCAAGGACGAGTTCCCGCTGCACGACCTCGTCTCGCGCGTCCTGTCGCTCGACTACCTGGGGGCGCTGGCCGCGTCGCTGCTCTTCCCGCTGTGGCTGGTGCCGCAGGTCGGCCTGATGCGGTCGTCGTTCGTGTTCGGCGGGCTCAACGTGCTGGTCGCGGTGTGGACCTGCCACTACTTCCGCCGGCGCCACCGCCGGCCCCGGCTCACCGCGCAGGCGTACGGCGCGCTCGCGGTGCTGGGGCTGGGCGCGCTCTTCTCCGACGACCTGACCGCCTGGTCCGAGCGGCGCCTCTACGAGGATCCGGTCGTCCTGTCGCGCTCGTCCCCCTACCAGCGCATCGTGCTGACCCGAGGCGGCGACGGGGTCCGTCTGTTCCTGAACGGCAACCTGCAGTTCTCGACCCTCGACGAGTACCGCTATCACGAGGCCCTCGTCCATCCCGGCCTGGCCGCGGTGGCCGCTCCCCGCCGCGTCCTCGTGCTGGGCGGCGGCGACGGCATGGCGGTCCGCGAGCTGCTGAAGGACGAGCGCGTCGAGGAAGTCACGCTCGTGGACCTCGACCCGATGATGACCGACATCTTCCGCGACCACGAGGCGTTCGCCACCCTCAACGGCCACGCCCTGCGCTCGCCCCGGGTCGAGATCGTCAACGCCGACGCCTTCGTCTGGCTCGAGTCGAACGCGGACCGCTACGACTTCATCGTCGTCGACTTCCCCGACCCCCGCACCTATTCGCTCGGCAAGCTGTACACGACCACCTTCTACCGGCGGCTCGCGGGCCGCCTGAACACGGGCGGCGCGGCCGCCATCCAGAGCACCTCGCCTCTCGTCTCGCGGCGGGCGTTCTGGTGCGTGGTCGAGACCGTCCGCGCGGCGGGGCTGCACGCCCGGCCCTACCACGCGCCGGTCCCGACCTTCGGGGAATGGGGCTACGTGCTGGCGTCGCCGGAGCCGCTGGCCCTGTCCGACGCGTTCCCGCCGGGGCTGCGGTACCTGACCCCGGCCGTCGCGCGGTCGCTGTTCGAGTTCCCGGCCGACATGGCGCCGGTGCCGGTGGAGGTGAACCAGTTGAACAACCAGATCCTGGTGCGCTACCACGCGGAGGGCTGGCAGCAGTACGCGGATGGCCGGCCCGTGACCCACCCATGAGCAGGCGACGAATCCCCTGGAGCCGTGGGCTGACGCGCCGGGACATGCTGCGGATGGGTCCGGGCGCGGCCGCGGCGATGGCGCTCGGCTGCGCGCCCGGCCTGCCCGCCTCGGCAGAGAGGGCCCTCGACGCCGGTCGCATCGCCGGCGCCGTCGTGGGCGCCTCCCACCGGCAGGGACACCTGCTGCGGGACGGCGCGCGGCCCGAGCCGCGGCAGGTCCGCGACGTCCGGGTGGCCATCGTGGGGGCGGGCGTCGCGGGGTTGTCCGCGGCGTGGAAGCTCGCGCGGAGCGGCATGCGCGACTTCGCGGTGCTCGAGCTGGAGGCCGACGCGGGGGGCAACGCGCGGTGGGGGGCGAACGACGTCTCGGCCTATCCGTGGGGCGCACACTACCTGCCGGTCCCCACCGCCGAGGCGACCGCGACGCGGGAGCTGGTCGCGGAGATGGGCCTCGTCCTCGACACCGGCCCGGACGGCGAGCCGGTCTACGACCCGCGCCATCTCTGCCATGCCCCGCAGGAGCGCCTGTTCGTCGACGGCGGGTGGCGCGAGGGGCTGTCGGCGCGCGACGTCGTGAATCCGGCCCCGGGCTCCGCCGAGGCGGCGGAGCTCGCGGCGTTCGAGGCGGAGATGCGGCGGTACCGGGACTACCGGGACGCGCGGGGCCGCCGGGCCTTCGCCCTCCCCGTCGCGGCCGGCTCCGCCGACGCCGCGGTCGCCGGGCTCGACGGCATGTCGATGCGCGAGTACTTCGACCGCGCCGGGTGGTCGTCCCGCCGCCTGCGCTGGTACGTGGACTACTGCTGCCGCGACGACTACGGCTGCACGCTGGAGACGACCTCGGCGTGGGCGGGGTGGCACTACTTCTGCTCGCGCCCCGACGACGTCGAGTACCTGACGTGGCCCGAGGGCAACGGCCGCATCGTGCGCCACTTCCTCGACCGCGTGGGCGGGAACGTGCTCCCCGGGATGCTGGTCTACCGCGTGCGCCCGACCGCAAGCGCGGGGGGCGGCGGCGTCTCGGGCGGAAGCGTCTCGGGCGGGAATGTTCCGGCCGGGATTGTCCCGGCCGGCGGCGTTTCGCCCGGTCCGGTTTCGAGTGGCGGGCTCCCCGGCGCCGGGCTGCCGATAGGGGGCGCTTCGACCGGCCCGGTTTCGCAAGGCGCGTTCCCCGGCGGCCGGCCTCCCGATGGCGTGCTTCCGGCCGGTGTCGTTCCCGCCGGTGCCGTTCCCGCCGACGGCGTCGAGGTCGACGCGCTGGACACGCGCACCGAGACCGCGGTGCGTTTCCGGGCGCGCCACTGCATCTACGCCCTGCCCCGGTTCACCGCGCCCCACGTGATCGACGGCTACGCCCTCGCCGGCCTCGAGTCGTTCACCTACAGCCCGTGGGTGGTCGCGAACCTCACCGTCGACCGGCCGCCGGACGGCGCGGCGTGGGACAACGTGCTCCACGACAGCCCGTCGCTGGGCTACGTCGTCGCGACCCACCAGGACCTGCGGACGGTACCGGGGCCCAGCGTGCTGACCTGGTACCTCCCCCTCGCCGTCCCCAACCCCGACGCCGCCCGCGCGTGGATGCTGGCGCAGGAATGGCGCGACTGGGCCTCGCTGATTCTCGCCGACCTCGTGCAGGCCCACCCCGACATCGAGTCCCGGGTGTCCCGCATCGACGTCATGCTGTGGGGACACGCCATGATCCGGCCCGTGCCCGGCTTCATCCGGGGCGAGGCGCGCCGCCGCGCGGCCGCCCCGCACGGCGCCATCCGCTTCGCCCACTCCGACATGAGCGGCATCTCGGTCTTCGAGGAGGCGCAGTACCACGGGGTGCGGGCGGCCGAGGAGGTCATGCGGGCGCTGGGCCATGCCCATGCGACCTCGCTCTGAGGAGTCCGTGGCACGAGCCCCGGGGCTCCCGGTGCGGCCGTTCCACTACGGGCGGGGAGCATTCGTCACCGGTTCCTGCGGGCGGCCCCGGGATTGGCAGGGGCAGGCGGGGCCACGAGGCTGCGCCGCCGACGGGCATCGGTTCCGGGCGGGGAGGCCACGCCGGGAACGGCGCGACCCCCCGACCGCCACCCGATCGCCTACGTGGCGGCGATGCCCATCTTCTTCTTGAGCTCGGCCAGCGAGTCGGCCCCGGCGCTGGGCGAGGGCCCCGCGAGGGCGCGGTCGATGTCCTCGTCGATGGTGCCGCCGACGTCGGCGAGCTGGTCGTAGGCCTCGGCCAGCGACTCTTCCTCCTGCACCCGGTGCTTCATCTTCTCGAGCATGGCGACGGTGCCCGAGGCGTCGGCGCCGGCGAGCTGCTGGTTGATCTTGCGCATCGACGACGCGGTGCGGGCGCGGGCGCGCAGGGTGATCAGCTCGTTCTCGTACTTGGCGATCTGCCGCTTGAGGTCCTCGACCTTGGCCTGGAGCTGGTCGGACATCCGCCGCTGGGTCTCGTAGTCGGCGCCGACCCGGGCCGACTGCTGCACCTCGGTCTCCTTCTTCTCGAGGGCCGAGGTGGCGAGGCGCTCGGCCTCGGCCGCGGCCATCTCGCCGGCCTCGGCCCGCCGGAGCAGGAGCATCGCCTTGCGCTCGTAGTCGGCGGCGCGCTTCTTGTGGTCGTCGGTCTCCTTCTGCAGGCGGATGGCCAGCGACTTGACCTGGGCGAGGCTCACCATCGCCGCCTGGAGGTTCTTCTTGAGATCGCGGATGCCCTGCTCGGTCATCTTGATCGGGTCCTCCAACTGGTCGACGGCGGCGTGGGCGTTCGACTGGGCGACCTTGAACATTCTGCGAAAGATACTCATGGCTACTTCTTCCAGTAGGCGAGGAGCTCGGCGCCGTTCTCGGCCAGGGCCAGCGACAGGGCCCGGATCGAGCCTTCGAGCTCGTTCAGATCGAGGTTGGCGAGCTGCAGGGTGTCGCGGTAGAAGATGCGCCGGCCCGTCTCGTCGAGGGCGAACGCGCCGTGCACCAGGGTGTTGTTCATCTGCAGCAGCCGGGTGAAGAGGTCGCCCGGCTCCGGCGGCACGTCGCCGATGAGCTGCTCGAGAATGACGATGGGCGGCTCGCAGTCGATGACGAGCTGCTTGATGCCGTTGTCCTCGTCGTCGACCACCACCAGGTCGTCGGCCTCGTTCTCCCCCGTGATCGTGAGCCCGAGATCGAGCAGGTGGCCCTTGACCGTTTCCAGATGCTCAGACATTCATCGCGCCTCCTCGCGCGTTCCTTCCGTGCGCGCCCGTCCTGTCTGTCGGCCGAGACCGACGCCCGCGCCGCGCTCGGCGCGGGGCAGGCGGGGCTTCTCGTTCCCCTTCCGAACGGGGCGCCGGAGATTCTCTCTGATTGACGATACGTCGGGACGCCGGGTTCAATTCGCCGCGCTCCCCCGGCGCTCGCGGGCCGAGATCACCACCAGGCGATCCGCCGCCGAGACCACGCATCGGCGCCGGGGTTCGTCTCGATGATCTCGTTCCCTTTCGCGCCGGGTTTGCCACCGCAATTCAACCGGTGCGCGGTGTTCACTGCACCGCGGAGGCCCTGCTCGCGCGGGCCGAGATCACCACCAGGCGGTCCGCCGCCGCGACCACCGTGTCCGCCCCGGGGTTCGTCTCGATGGCCCCGTTCCCCTGGCGCTGGATCGCCACCGCGATCTTGTCGTGTTCCCGCTTGAGGGCGGAGAACACGTCGAAGAACGACCGGCCGGCCAGCGCCGACGGTACGGGCTCGGTCACCAGGTCCTGCCCGACGCTGGCGCTCAGCAGCTCTCGCAGCACCGTCGAGATGCCGTGGTCGTGGGCCGCGGTCGACATGACCCGGCTGCACAGCTCGGCCCCCACGACGATCTCGTCGGCCTTGGCCCGCTGGCAGTGACGCACGTTGGCCTCGGTGGCGAGCTCGACGATGGCGTAGACCTTCGGATTGAGGCTCTTGACGGTCAGGGTCGACAGCACCGTCCTGGCATCCCGGGCGCTGTAGTCGAGTGACCGGTCCCCCACGATGACGACGGTAGCGGCCTTCTCGAGGCCGGCCCGGGTCAGGTTCTCTTCGGTCACGTCGCCCCTGACGAAGTGGAGCTTGTCGTCGGCCACCGGCTTCGCGTCGACGTCGGCCACCAGCACCATGTCGTCCTCGGCGGAGCGGGCGTCGGCCCGCAGGTCGGCCAGGATCTCCCGCATCCGGCCGTTCCACCCGCACAGGATGATGTGCCCCTCGAAGTCGTACGAACCCATGCCCCGGTCCTTCCTCATGCGCTGCTCGACGAACACCCCGGCAATGGTGGCGGTGAACATGCCGAGCACGCCGATGCCGAAGAACATCAGCACGACGCCGATGAGCCGGCCCCCGAGCGAGACGGGAGAGATGTCGCCGAAGCCGACGGTGGTCAGGGTGACGATGGACCACCACAGCGCGTCGGGCACCGACCGGCCCTCGAAGTAGGCGAGGCCCGCCGTGCCGCCCACGATCAGCAACGCGATGACGCCCAGGAGCCGGAGCAGGTTCTCGCGGCGCATGAAGCCGAGAAACCGCCTCAGGGCCTGCGCCACGGCGGAGGTCGAGGTGCTCACTACAGCGTCAAGCCGATCAGCATGGAGGCGGCGAGATAGGTCACGCCCTCGATGACCCCGGCCCCCAGGTTGGGCCGCTCCTTCACCAGCTCGTCGGCGAGCCGCGCGCCGGGCAGCAGCACCTTGTCGGCGAAGAGCCGGACCAGCGGCAGCAGCACCAGCCCCACCACCAGGTAGTACCCGAACTCGGTCAGGCTCTCGTTCCAGGACACGAAGTCGCCCTCGCCGGCGAGGCGGATGACGTTGCCGAACCCGACCAGGACCCCCGCGAAGGCGACGGCGACCGCGACGTTGCCCCCCTCGATCCGGTCGTGGAGGTCGTACGGCGTGATGCGGTCGTACAGGACCCCGGCGACGACGAGGGCGGCCAGGCCCGTCACCCAGAACACCAGCGCCGACGCCATCCCCCCCTCGCCGGACAGCGCGCCGGCCGTGATCAGCCCCACCGCGACGTAGTTGGCCCCCTCGAGGATGCCCACGCCGACGTTGCCGTCCTCGACGATCTCGCGCTCGTTGTCGAACCGCGAGAACACGAGCCGGTCGTTGACCCAGGCCGAGAGGTTGAGCAGCACGATGGCGAGCCCGCCGAAGATGACGAGGCCGATGACGTCGTCGACGAGGCTGACCGAGGCGGGCCCGGACACCACCCCGCCGAGCACGATGACCAGCCCCAGGTAGTAGCCGGCGACGGTGACGGCGAGGGCCAGGTTGTCCTTCTCGAGCAGCTCGACCCGGAGCACGAAGCGCCGGTGGAGCGCGTCGTAGACCCACTTGCCGACGGCCAGCAGCACGAGGATGACGGCCAGGTAGACGAAGCCGGCCACTATCTGATCCACGGACATCTCACGCCCTCCCGAGGCCAATCAGCCCGCGGCGGAGGCTGCCTGCGACGGACGATCCGGCCTGTGCCTCGCCGGGTCCTGGTTCGATACGGGCTCCGCCACGAGGCAGCCCGGCAACCGCCACCTGCGGCTCCGATTGCCGCCCGACCCCACCCGGCCGGGAGTCTGCACCGTTCCACGCCGCAGGCTTCCGGCCTACTTGCCGAAGCTGCGGACGCCGCCCGCCATGCGGCCGCGGACCCGCTGGCCGAACGACCGGCCCTGCGCCGCCTGGCGCGCCTGCTGCCGGCGGAAGAAGTCGGGGCTGGTCTGCCGGGTGGTGGAGCCGTTCGTGCCGTACACGCCGCCGCCGGGGCCGTAATACGTCTGCCCCCGGCTCCGCGAGTCCCGATAGCCGTCCCAGTCGTCGCGGTAGATGGGGCGCCCGAAGCCGCCGATGAGATTGCTCAGCAGCGCGTACTGGCCGTAGAACTCCCAGAACGACCGCCCGCCCCCGTCGTCGCGCCACTGCCCGTACCGCTCGTCCCCCACCTGCTGGTAGCCGGGCGGATGCTCCTCCCGGTCGACGGTGCCGTCGCGTCCCTTCGACAGGACCACCATGCCGAGCGACGACTGGTAGCGCGAGTAGGTCGAGGAATCGACCTCCAGCCAGTCGAGGACCGTCTCGCGGTAGACGGGCTCGTCCGAGCCGGCCTGCGGCTCGCCGACGACGACCCGGTACTGGTGCGCGTAGCCGAAGCCCTCGTCGCTCATGTCCTGCAGCACCACCGAGTACTCCGGGTACCGGTCGAGCTGCTGCGCGAGCCTTTCGAGCGGGGTCTCGCTGGCGCAGGACGCGGCGCCGAGCCCGACGGCGGCGAGGAGGGCCGTCGTCCCGCGTCGCCACGCGGCCGCCCTGCCCGCCCCGGTGCGGCGTGCCGCGGCT
>JAJEEA010000386.1 GCA_022821235.1 Vicinamibacteria bacterium | reverse complement strand
GTGATCTCGATTGCCAGGGGTCCGTAGGGACTGCCGCCGAAGACGGCCGAGGCCAACTGGTACGCGGCGAGGTCGGCGGCGAGTTCCGGATCGCACGCGAGTCGCGCCTTGACGATGGCGGTCCGGATCAGGCGCAGGTCTTCCGCCAGACCCATCCGAAGGCCAGCGTCCTGGATCGCAGCCGCGCGCTCGTCGGGTTCCCTGTGGTCGTACTGCGGCGGCCGATATTCGGCGCCGGGAGGGGACGCGGCCGTCTGGCCGCCGCTCGGGAGGGGCGTGGGACGTTCCGGCTCGTCGCTCGGGGCGCCCGCGGCGGCGGGTTCGGGGGGCACGGGCGGCGGGTTCGGGTCCGCCTCTGCGCCGACCGCGCCGTCGGCGAGGACCGTGGCCACAGGGGCAGGGGCGGAGGTGTTGGCGGCCGGGCCCGGCGTCGGCTGCGCGGGCACGAGGTGTTCGTCCTGCCGGCGCACCAGGCCCTTGTGAATGACCAGTTCGCCTTGGCCGTCGATCGTCACGATGCACCCGGAGCAGGCCATCAGCTCGGGGCTGTACGACTCGTGGGAGTGCATCTCGCGGTCGAGGGCCTTTACGGCGGCCTCCAGCTTCTCGATCTCGGCGCTAAGCCGGTCGCGCTCGGCCGGTTTGCCGGGGTCGTCGCCGAGGGCGTAGGCCGCCTGCTTGAGCCGGTCGATCTCGGCCGTCAGCTCCGCGAGGCGCGCGCTGTCGGCGTCGGTCGGGGGCTCGGGCTTGCCCTTGACGCGCCCGAACTGCCGGGTCACGTCCCACGCCGCTTCGAGGATCATGTCGACCCAGCGCCAGCCGTCGCCGAGCTTGCGCCGCGCCCTGTCCAGCTTCCTGGAGGCGAGATCGCTCAGGAGCTCGACGTCGCGGATCAGCACGCTCGCCTCGTCCTCCGCGGCGAACAGGTCCTCCTCCACGGTCCCGCCTGCGGCCTTGTACGCCTTCAGGCCGACGAATCGGGCTCGGGCGGATGCCGCGGACACGAGGCCCTGCTGCAGCTCGGTGCGGATCCGGCCGGCGGTCGGCGCGTATCCGTTGTGGCTCTGCATCTTGTTCCAGACGTCGAGCTGGCGGGCGCGGTCCGGCGTTGCGGCGAACGCCTCGAGCAGGTCGAGCGTCAGGCGGTTCTCACGCGCCTCCGCGAGGATCTCCGGGGCGACATCGCCGAGGCGCAGCCGCCGCTGCACCGTCCGGAGGGTAAGGCCGAAGCGGTTGGCTATCTCACGGGCGCTCAGGCCGCGCTCGAGCAGCTTGTTGAAGGCCGTGAACTGGTCGACCGGGTGCATGTTCACGCGCACCAGGTTCTCGGCCGCGCTGATCTCCTCGTCGATCGCGTCGTCAGCGATCACCCGGCACGGTATCAGCGTCGTGGCGCGGAACCTGCTCTTGCGCTTCTTCGCCAGGGCGCGGAGGGCCCGGAGCCGCCGGCCGCCTCCGACCACGTAGAAGGTCTTGCCGTCGCCCGCGGCGCGCACCACAAGGTTCTCGAGGAGCCCGTGCGCCTCCAGGGACGCTTCGAGCTCGCGCGTGGCTTCCGCCGGCGCCGCCGTCTTGCGCGCGTTGCGGTCGGACGGCTCCAGGTTCCGGAGGGGTATCCACCGGATTTCGTTGTCTTGTGTCATGTCAGCTCCTTCGGTGCTCCTGGGCGCGGCGGATCCCGATGTCGAGGCAGCGGTGAGCGTGGGCGGTGGCGGTCAGCATCACCAGGTCTCCCGGAACGCTCGTGTCGCTGAAGGCCCGCTCGGTCGCGCGCACCTGCTGGGCGAGCGCCGCCAGGTTTGCGGGCACGGTCGCGGAGGGTGCGGGCGGCACTGCCGCAGCCGCCGCGGTCAACAGCCGTGCGGCTTCGGAAGGGTTCGCGTCTCCGGTCTCAAGCTCCCGGGCGAGTTTCCGGCAGACGTGGCTGAGCGGCTCGGCGCCGCGGGCGATGGCGTCGGCGAGCCAGGCGGTCAGGTGGTCGTCCACCGTTCGTAGGGTCGTCATACGTTAGTTGCTCCTTGCCCTTCGTCGTTCGCGTGCTCGGGCCGCGGAGGATGGCGGGCTGGCTGGGTGCGCTTCGGCGAGGTCAACGCCGGCAGGCGTCGATCGCCTTCTCGAAGGCGGCGATCATCGTGGCGTGGCGGGTCTTGTCGTGGTAGGTAGAGGCAATGGCTGCAAGGCTGGGAGGCACCGTCCGGGAAATCGGCGCTTTCGCCGGGGTCCAGGTTAGGGTGGCGGCTCGCGGCTCACGCTGCGGCGCGGAGGGCCGCCTCCGGGGCGGTGGGTCTGTCGTGCTCGTCGCGAGGTAGGCGTTGACAGTGCCCCTCAAGGGCGAATTCAGCAGTGACGATCAGTCAACGTTGGACCGGTGCCGGGAACGTCCGAAACCGGATTGGTTGGCTCAGGTCCCTGTCGCTTGAGCGCCATGCACTGGAGCAGCGGGCCTCGCGGTCGAGCAGCGCTGCCGCCGTCTCTACTTCGGGTGCGCGATGAGGGTGTGGAGGACGTAGGCGTCGCCTTCGATGGTGAAATAGAAGCGCCACGACCGATTGACCCTGGCTTGCCACAAGCCCGTGGACTCGTCGTATTTCTTGGCGTGGAGCGACGGATGCTGAAGGTTGTCGGCGAGCAGCCGCTGCTGCTTGTCGAATGCGCGCTGCACACCCGTCGGCGCGGCCGAATAGTCCTTCTCGAACCTCGCGGTGTGAATTAGCCGCATCTACCTGCGGCTCGCATTACTTACTCGACGCGCCCCGGCAATCTTTTTCAGCGACGCCGTCGCCTGCTCCGCGGTGTCGAACGGCCCGGAGTACCTGCCGGCCTTGAAATCCTCCATGCTTTCGCGAAATGCTGCGAGCACGCGGCTGTCGATGAGCGTCTTCGGCGTCATGACGACTCTGCCCTGCTGCTCCTCGACCTCCAGGTAGTCACCGGGCTTGAGCCCGAGACGGTCGTGCAGCTTCTTGGGGATCACCACTTGGCGGCTAACGCCGAGCTTGACGGTAGTCGGGGCCGCGGGTTGTAGTTTCATATATTTGTATCCTACAACTGGCGCCGGAATCGGTCAACGCCGTGGCTCATCGGGGCTGTCCCACGCCCGCAGGCCCGGCATGGTCCACTGCTCGACACGCTCCCGCGCCTCGGCGTCGAGTGCGGCCCGCCCCTGGGGGTCGTCCCCGAACACGGCGGCCATGTCGGCGGCGAGCTGTCCCTTCTTGTGGTTGCGGTGGGCCTTTGCCCACTCCTTGCCGACGACCCTCTCCGCGATTTCGAGCATCCGGGCGCGAGTCAGCCGCTTCCAGAAGTACTTCTCGGTGGGCCGGACCGCCTTGGCGAAGTCGATGTCGAGGAGCTCGACCACGCGTTCCCCGATCGGCATCGGGCGGTGCTGGTTGGCGGCCTGGTTGAACAGCGCGGCCGAGACGGCGCGGGCGAAGAGGTCGTGCTTCTCGGCGTCGGGGAGGGTTCGGAACGCCTCGAAGCGCTTCAGATCGTCGTCGAGCTTCATCCAGGCGCCGTCGGGCGGGTTGTCGAGCCTCTCGCCGGGGTTCGCGGCGGCGAAGTCGTTCTCGCTCGTGCGGCCCATCGGGCGCAGGCTCGTGCGGACGAGGCGGATGTCGGCCGGGCGCTCGGCGCCGCGCGTCGAGGTATCCATCACCAGTAGGTACGCCGCGAGGTCGAACGCCACGTCGAAGCGCTTGGCCAGCGCGACGCGGACGATGCCCGTGCGGATCGCGGCGAGGTCGTCGATGACGGCCGTGCTCAGGCCGGTGGCCTTCGCGTGCTTGGCCTCGGGGCTCTGGTGGTTGCGCGTCGTGCGGGTCGTCCACGGCTGCTCGAACCGCTCGTCGAAGCTCGGCGCGGGCGGGGCGGGCTCTGCTTCGCCGTCCTCGGGCTTCGCGCCGTTGGCCTCGGGGGCGTCCGCCGCCGCGTCGGCCGCAGCCTCCTTCTCCGCGGTCTTCTTCGGCTTCGCCGGCACGTCCTCCGGGAGCACGAGGCCCGTGATCACGTCCGCCCGCGCGCCCTTGAGGGTGACGATGCATCCGGCGATGCGCATGTCCTCGGGCCGGTATTTCGTGCGGGCGGCGATGCGCGCTTCGAGCTTCTCGAACTTGGCATTCAGCTCCTGGTGCCGGGCGTACGCCGCGCCCTGCTCGGCCGGGTCCGCGGGCGGGTTGTCGGCGAGGTCCTGCATCCGTTCCTCGAGTTGGTCGAGGCGCTTCTGCTCGGCAGCGGTCGCCGTGCCGGGCACGCCGCGGAGCCTGTGCAGCGTGTTGATCCGGTCCCAGTCGGGGTAGATCTGGATCTCGACCCACTTCCACCGCTTCGCGAGCCGGTCGGCGGTCTTCCGCAGCTCGGCCTCGGCGAGCTTCACGAGCAGGGCGCGGTCGAGCAGGTACACCGCCTCGTCGTCGAACCGGCTGAACAGGTCGTGCTGCACGCGGCCGCCGGCCTTCTCGTAGGCCTCGAGCCCGACGAACGAGGCGAGTCCGCTGCTGCCGAGCACCGCGCCCTCGGTGAGCTGCTGGCGGATGTGTTCGGGCCACGTCGTCCCCCCGGTGCGGGCCTTCGCCCAGACGTCGAGCTGCGCCTTGCGGTCGTCGGTGACGGTGAACGCCATCAGCGTGTGGAGGTCCATCTCGCCGTTGCGGAATACGGTCAGCAGTTCCGGGGCGACGGACGCGAGACGCATCATCTTGGTGACCTGGCGCTCGCTGACGCCCGCCCGCAACGCGATCTCGGCCGCCGTCATGCCCTTGTTGCGCAGCCGCGCGTACGCCTCGTATTGGTCGGCGGGGTGCATCGGGGAGCGCTTCTCGTTCTCGTGGAGGGAGACCTCGGCGGGGTCGGTGGCGCTGCCGAGGATGCGGCACGGCGCGACGTACTCGGCGGGGATCTCGCCGGCCTCGGCAAGGCGCTGGAGGGCTGCTAGCCGACGGCCGCCGGCGACCACGGCGTAAGTCTCGTCTTCGGCGGGGACCACGAGGAGGCTTTCGAGGACGCCCAGCGCGAGGATGCTCGCCTGGAGCTCCTTGTCGTCCTCCGGGACGGCGCTGGCCTTGCGTACGTTGGCGGCTGACAGCGTCAGGCGGCCAAGGGGGATGTTTCGGTTCGTGTGTTTCATCACTTTGTTTGCCTCGTTTCGAGTTCGTTCAGCAGGGCCCTCGCGGCTTGCACCATGTCGAGGGCGGCGTCGTGCGTCCGGGAGACCGAGTAGGACGGCTCGTCGTCGGACAGCGCACGTTCCGCTCGCTCGACGGCGGCCCGCAGCGCGGTCTCGGCAGCTCCAACGCCCGCGGTTCGCGGGGCGCCGGCGCCGGTGGGTCCGGCGAAACGGTCTGCGGCGTGTCTGGCCCTGTCCCTGACGGGGCCCCGGCAGTGCGGATCGCCGCCGCGGGCGGGGTTCATGTGTCTGGTCAGGCAGTCGAGCGCGTTGGTCCAGCGCGCCCGCAGGCGGTCGAGGAGGGTGTCGCGTTGGGCGGACTTCGTGGGGGAGGGCCGTCGAGCATGTACTGGTTGGTGGCGACGGCCAGGGGGCAGTTCCTCCTTGAGGTGCTGGCGCTTGGTGCCGTTGTCGAGTGGAGTCATGCTGTTCGTGTTTCGAGTCGCGCACTGCGCCCTCGACAGGCTTCTCAGCATGTGTCGTTGTCTCCTTTCCGGGGAGGACGTGGGGCCGGCGGGGTGCGGGCCGGCCTGGGGTGCCGGCGGCGCGCAGCTGGCGGCGAGGGGGCGACTGGTGGGATTACAGCCCGCTCGAAGATCTCGAGGACGTCATGCCCATGAGCGCACAGGCAATCGGCCAGCGGTGGGCCGGCATGGCGACGGACGGGGAATTCATCGTTCCGTCACCGTAGTGGCGGACAGGGTGTCGCGCGCGATCACCGCGTGAGCGTAGGCGAGGCACGCACGCAGGTCATCCCGTTCCAGCTCTGGGTACTCATCGAGGATTCCCTCTGCGGTGACGCGTTGGGCCATGAGGCTCAGGATCAGTTC
>JAJEEA010000234.1 GCA_022821235.1 Vicinamibacteria bacterium | reverse complement strand
CTCTCCTGGGGGGGTGGGGGGGGGGGGGGGGGGGGGGGGGGGGGGGGGGGGGGGGGCTGCACGACAAGAGCGAGATGTCGCCGAGGACGACACCCGGATCGCGGGCCTGCCGCTGGCAGGGCGGTCATCTCACAATCTGTCGCGCACCCCGCCCGGGCTCTGCGGGTCGGGGGCAGCGGCTATAATGGCGGCAACATGCGAACAGCCTGGTGCCTGTGTGTCGGACTCTGTACGCTCGCCGCCGTGCCGGCCGCGGCCCAGGAGGCGCCCGCGGCCGGGAGCGGCGGCCCCCTGGCGGACGGCCAGTCGCTCGTGCTCGAGGGCGGCGACGCCCCGCAGGCGGGCTTCTCCCTCGGCGCGTCGTTGCGGGTGCAGCCGCGCCGGGTCGAGCGGCCCCCGGTCGTGGACGGCCGGCTCGACGAGGAGGTCTGGCTGTCGGCCGCCGTCGTCGACGACTTCGTGCAGCAGGAGCCGGCCGAGGGCGAGCCGGCGACGGAGCGCACGGTGGTGCGCCTGCTCTACGACGCCCGCGCCCTCTACCTCGGCGTCGAGGCCTACGACTCGGTCCCCGAGGAGGTGATCGCCACCGAGATGCGGCGCGACTCGCTGCGGCTGCTCGACGAGGACAACTTCCAGGTCATCCTCGACACGTTCCACGACCGCCGCTCCGGCTACATGTTCGTGACGAGCCCCCTCGGGGCCAAGCTCGAGCAGCAGATCTCCGAGGAGGGCGAGGGGGGCTGGCGCGGCACCAACACGTCGAACATCAACGTGAACTGGGACGGCGTGTGGGACGTGGTGGCCCACCGCACCCCCCAAGGGTGGACGGCCGAGATTGCGATCCCGATGATCACCCTGCGCTTCCCCGAGAACGAGGAGCAGGTGTGGGGCGTCAACTTCATGCGGAACATCCGCAGGAAGAACGAGCAGGTGTACTGGGCGCCGATCTCGAAGGAGTACACCCTCACCCGCGTGAGCCTCGCCGGCACCATGACCGGCATCACCGCCGTCGACCAGGGCATGGACCTGCGGGTGACCCCCTACCTGCTGACGGGGGGGCGGCAGGACCGCGTGGACGCCGGCGGGCTCGACGGCAGCGGGTTCCGCGACCTCGGCCTCGACGTGAAGTACGGCCTCGCGTCCGGCCTCAACCTCGACGTCACCCTCAACACCGACTTCGCGCAGGTCGAGGTGGACGAGCAGCAGGTCAACCTGACCCGGTTCCCCCTGTTCTTCCCCGAGAAGCGCGACTTCTTCCTCGAGAACGCGGGCATGTTCAACGTCGGCGCTTCCTCCGGGTTCAGCCGCCTCGCGGACCTCTTCTTCACCCGGCGCATCGGGCTGTCGGAGCGCGGCCAGCCCGTGCCCATCGTCGGGGGCGCCCGGGTCTCGGGCAAGGTCGAGCGCCACAACGTCGCGGCCATGAACATCACGACGCAGGAGGCGTTCGGCAGCCCCGGCGACAACTTCTTCGTCGGGCGCTACAGCCGCGACATCCTGGCCCGTTCCAAGGTCGGCGGCATCGTCATCGACAAGAGCTCGATGAACGACGCGCACTTCAACCGGACGCTGGCCGCCGACACCACCCTGGCCGTGCACCGCAACTTCACGGTGAACGGGTTCCTGGCCAAGACCGACACGGCGCTCTGCGGCGCGAGCTCCGTGACGCGGGGGCGATGCCCCGGCGAGTCCGGGCGGGACATGGCGGCGTACGCCCGCGGCACCTGGCTCAGCCCGTCGTGGAGCGTCTACGCCGAGTACATCGACCTGCAGGAGAACTTCAACGCCGAGGTCGGCTTCGTGCCTCGCGTCGGCATCCGCACCTCGAAGTTCCACGGCGAGTGGGACCCCCGCCCCGGGCGCTGGGGCATCCGCATGTTCGACCCCATGTGGAACATCACCTACACCACCGACCAGAACAACCGGCTGCTGACGCGGCGCATCCACCACATGATCGGGACCTACTTCGAGAACGGCTCGTCGATGACACTGTGGTACAACGACCACTTCGAGCAGCTCGACGTCCCGTTCACCATCTACGGCCAGGGCGTCACGATTCCGCCCGGCACGTACCGCTTCGGCGAGTGGAACTACCGCTACCGCAGCGACCCGTCGCGCCGCCTCTACGGCGAGCTGGGCTACTCGCCGCAGACCTTCTTCGGCGGCACCCGCGTCAACTCACGTGCCACCCTCGGGCTGCGGGCCACGAGCCGCATCGCGGCCGAGCTGCGGTTCGACCGCAACGACGTGGAGCTGCCGTGGGGCGATTTCGTCGCCGACCTCGCGTCGCTGCGCCTCGACTTCGCGCTCTCGCCCGAGATGACCCTGCGCACCCTGACCCAGTACAACTCGACGGCCGGCGAGCTCAGCACCAGCGTCCGGTTCAACTGGATCTACAGCCCGGGCAGCGACATCTACGTCGCCTACGACGAGATGCGGCTCTACGACCAGCCGTTCCTGTACACCCCCGGCATCTACGGCAACTACGACACGCCGTGGCTCCGCAACCGCCAGCTCGCGGTCAAGATGACCTACCTGTTCTCGCGCTGAGGGGGAATCGTCGGCCCGCGGCCGTCTGGGGGACGGCACCGTAGAACGTTGCAGACGACTTCCCTGGCAGGGTGGTTGGGCGGCGATCGGAGCCGTAGGCGACGCTCTCCGAGCTGGTCTTGGCGGCCGGCCACGCGGTCGCCGACGCTTGCCACCCCCCGTCTCGAGTGGGTGGCGGAGGCAGTCATTTCGTCGTCGTCCCGGCGTCGCACCGGCGAGGACGTCTCCACGAGATCATCTCTGATTCCGGGTTTCCGGCAACTGTGTTGCCGGAAAACAGGTTTTTTCGGCATCATAGTTGCTAGAATACCCCTCCAGGTAGACCACGCGACCGGGCTGCTCCGCCGCCGACCGTGAGTGGAGGCCCCGCCGTCGTCAGGGACGTTCCGTGGGAGACGATACGACCGCGCTGCCGCGCCGCCTCGACCTGGCCCGCGATCTGAGCAGTCGTTCGGTCTTCCTCTTCGGGCCGCGCCAGACCGGCAAGACCACCTGCCTGCGCCGGCGCTTCCCCGAGTCGCCGTGGTTCAATCTCCTGCACGGCGACGTGTTCCTGCGCCTCTCGCGAGAGCCGGGGCGACTCCGCACCGAGTTGGCCGCCGGCCCCGGCGCGGCCGGTCCCGTGATCATCGACGAGATCCAGAAGCTGCCGAGTCTGCTCGACGAGGTGCACGATCTGATCGAGACCCGGGGACTGCGGTTCGTACTGGCCGCGAGCAGTCCCGCGAAGCTCCGGCGCGGGGGCGTGAACCTGCTCGGCGGGCGCGCGCGAACGCGCCGCCTGTTCCCCTTCGTCTCGGCGGAGGTTCCCGGCTGGGACCTGCTGCGCGCGCTCAACGTGGGCGGGATTCCGTCGGTGTACTTCTCCTCGGACCCCATCGAGGATCTTCGCGCCTACTGCGGGAGCTATCTGCAGCTCGAGGTTCAGGCCGAGGGTCTGGTGCGGGGCATCGAGCCGTTCTCGCGGTTCCTCACCGCCGCTGCCGTGAGCCGCGGCCAGCCCATCGTGTTCGAACGGCTGGCCGCCGACGCGGCGGTTCCCCCGCGCACTGTCCGCGAGTACTTCCAGGTGCTGCAGGACACTCTTGTCGCCACGCTGCTCCAGCCGTTCATGCCGCGCCAGCCCCGGCGCAAGCCCGCCTCTCGCGCGAAGCTGTACTTCTTCGACGTCGGCGTCGCCAACCTGCTGGCCGGCGTCAGCCGCATCGAAGCCGGAAACCCGAGCTTCGGTCTGGCCCTGGAGCAGTTGATCTTCTGCGAGCTGAGCGCCTGGCTCTCGTATGCGCGAGACCCACGGCCGCTGACGTTCTGGCGCACAGCGGACGGCTCGGAGGTCGACTTCGTCGTGGGCGAGGCGGCGGCGATCGAGGTGAAGGCCACGGGCGCGGTGACCCGTCGCGATCTCACGGGCCTGCGGCGGCTGGCGGACGAGACGCCGCTGGCGGAGCGGATCGTCGTCTGCCGGGAGTCGGCCGCCCGCGTCGTCGATGGCATCCGAATCCTGCCCGTCATGGAGTTCCTGGGCCGGCTCTGGGACGGGGAGCTGCTGGTCGAGCCGGGGTAGAGGTATGCCCGTGGATCTCGCGGCGCGAGGCATCGTCTTCGACGTGCCGTACCGCCGGAGTTCCGCGGACATCGGCTAGGCCCTCCTCACCGATCCTTGGGGGGGTGTCCATCGTGCTGACGAAAGCGCCGCGCGGACTCTGATTCTAATCCGCCGGGTCGGCGTCTGGGCGACGGTTGTAGCCGGGAGCAGGAGGCGTCAATCGGAAGCAGTGGACGACACCTGTGGCCGGCGCTGCGCCCGAAGCTCGTCCACGGTCATCAGGTCCGGGCACGTGCCGGCGTACCGAGCGAGTTCGGCCATCCGCCGGCGCCGATTGAAGTCCGCCAGAGCCGTCAGCACCGCTTCCTGCCTGGTCCTCGCTCCGGTGAAGCGAATGGCATCCGTAAGCTCGTTCTCCGGAATGTCAATCGTCGTCTTCATGAAGCTGATCTAGTGTTTCGGGACTCTGGCCAATCGCGTCCAGACGGCGGCGACCTGGTCCGCGTGACGACGACCGAATCGCCCAGCGTCGGGCGACGGTCCGCCTTCAGTGCCGCGCGATTCGACACGGACTCCAGTTCCGGGTCCAATGCTCGTCCGTCTGCACGTGGCCCGCGCGGACGCTCTTGCAGACGTTGTCCGGGAACTCCGCTGCCGGGAATCCCCGCGCCAGCCGCAACACCACGCCCTCCCGCTCCCCGCCGAGCGCCGACGGCTCGCCGTGAGCCCTGTCCACGAACTCTCGGATGTCGGCTACCGAGCGGAAGCACCCCTTGAACAAGACCGGCACGACCGGCATGTCCCGCCGGCCCGCGTATTCCTCGATCTCCGCGAACGACCCGAATCGGCCGTCGCCGTTTCGAAGCGCAAAGGCGTAGAAGGTCCGCTCCTCCGCCACGGGCTCGTACGCGATGCTGTGCACCCCGTAGATGTCTTCGCCGTACAGGTAGACATCCGGTTCTGTCACCTTCCAGGCATGGTGCTTCTTCACCAGGGCCATCCACTTGCCCTCGGAAGGCGCCGAGACACTCCGCGCGTAGACCTTGCCGGCATGGAGGACCGTATTGCCCCCGTCCAGCTTCTCGGTCACCACGACGGCGCTTCCCACGAAATGCTCTGGATTCGGGTGCACCGCGTCGCCCCGGCCGACCGTGGGCGACCAGGGCCAGTACGGCGTGCTGGGGTACTTCGGGACCGACGACATCTCTTCACCCATCCTGCATCATTGGTGCTGCCAATCCGACTTCCGTATCATTTCTCCTCGCCGAATAGCGCCTTCGATGCCTTGCGAAGTCGTTCCACAACCTGCTCTGTGCTGAATCCGGCGAGAAAGCTGATTGCAAAAATGGTCGCCAGTGATTGAAAATCGTCGGTTATTTCGTCGCTTGTGAGAATGACGATTTGGCTCTGCATCAATGCAAACAGAGCCATTGCCAACACGCATCCCGTAATGGGCCGAAACACATACCACCAAACAAAACGATCGAAGTCGAATTGGCCGTCCATGTAGTAACGATAAAATGCCCTGGTGCAGTACACAACGGATCCCAAGCCGCCGGCGGCCATCGCTAACATCACGAACTTGAGCGTCCCCGGGCCTGAATACTGAAACGAAGAATAGTACGAACCCCTCAGAGCCGCGACAATGTACATCAGGATCAATACAGCGATGACCAACTCCTTCCAGGAATGGTTGCCTCCGGTCTTCTTGATGTCACTATCTGACATTGGTCGCAACACTCCATGCTTGGGACTCTGTCCGGCGGGTGGTGGCGAGATGATCACTATTGCGCTCAAAGTAATCATCAACGGCACGCGCCAGAATCTTGCTGTTGTCTTCCGAGTTGTCGAGGATCCATGTCTGCGCAGGGTACCGCGCCATAAGCTCCTGGGAATCGTCGCTAGTGTAGTACTTCTTGAGCACTTTGTCTGGCACAGACGACCGTGATTGGTCATGCCGTCTGCGCCGGTTGCGTAAGCGGCACAGCTCCAGTGGGGCATGGACGTATAGAATTCGCATTGATGCCTTGACGCGTCTATCGAAGTCGTCGAATAGATCGTTGTATGTGCTGCGGGCCAATTCGCACAAAACTAAATCGTGAGTCCGCAGGCAGGACAATACGCGCGCCTCCAATTCCAGCGCCGTCTTGGAGAGGAATGTTCGGTCAAGGAGTTCGAACGTGCCATCCGCGTGCCACCTCAGGGCATGGGGCTTCAGGTTCGGTACGTTCTTCTCCAGTACGGTGTACTCGTCAATCATCACAAAACGAACGACGGGATTCTCGTCCTCGATGCGGGCTTTGAGTCGACGAGCTACGGTCGTCTTGCCGGCCGCCGGTCTGCCGATAATGAACAGGACGTTCATCCCATGTCCCCCCGCTTGCGACTGAGAAGACGGCGAGGTTCCGGGGTGGCCGTGTTCCGGTGCCGGCAGGGGGTAGAGATTGCCCGCAATGCCCCGCGTGTCGTCCGTTCCGCGACCAGGAGTTCGTAGCGAGTCTGCAGGTTCAACCGGCTCTGAGCGTCGGTGCCGAAGTAGCGGGCGAGGCAGAGCGCCGTCGATGCGGTGATGGTGCGGCGCCCACGCACGATCTCGGTGATGCGTCCTGGACTCACGCTCAGCGCGGTTGCCAGCGCTCTTGCGGACAACCGGGCCGGATCGATGAAATCGTGCTTGAGAATCTCGCCCGGGTGGACCGGTTGCAGTCGGGTCATGACTCCACGGTTGCCGCGAGAACTCTGAATCATGATTGTATCGTAGGTCGAGCAGTTGGCGGGCTGGCGGTGCCTGCCGCGCGTGCCCCGGCCCCCCTGTACCGCTCCAGGCGTGATAGCCTGAGTCCGGTTCGGCAGGGCGTTTCCGCCGCGCTGCGACCGCCATGCCCATGACACTCGCTCCAGGCGTGAAGGGCGCCACCCGGACGGAGGATCCCGTCGCACCGCCGTCTGCCGACCCCGGCCGCGTCGCACCCACCGCCGGCGCCGTCCCGGCCGACGATGCCGGCGCCCCGCTCGCCGGTCTCGCCGCCGGCCAGGAGCCGAACGGCGACCCGGCCACGGTTCCCGGCGACGGCATCGCGGACACGGGCGAGGCCGACCGGGCTCTCGATCCCGCGTCGGTGACCGCGGCGCGGCTCGCCGGCGCCATCGGGGTGACGGTGATGGCGTCGTCGGCGCTGGCCGCGGTCCTCGTCGCCGCCGTCGCGACGCCGCTGGGGGGGCCGGCCGCGGCCGGC
>JAJEEA010000226.1 GCA_022821235.1 Vicinamibacteria bacterium | reverse complement strand
ATATCATCATCTTCCGAATTGGCCCGAGGAGCGGACTCGTCCGTTGATGGAGAGGTTCGGAAGCTTGCTTATGGAACAGGCCGTCTATCAAGAGGTCTTCGGTTTGATTTGACGGCCTCAAAATGAGGGGATTCATGAGGTCGGCGCCGCACTGGCAACCGCGAACGTCGACGACTTCCCGATGGCCGAGATCAACGTCCAGCACTGGCCGACCGGCCAGTGAGCCGAGAACGACGGAGATGACGCCTGCCGCCACGGACGCAGAGTCGGAACCATGATCACCTCGCTCGCACTGGTCGACTTCAAGAACTTCGCCGACGAGACGCTGAGCCTCGGCCCCTTCACCGTGATCGTGGGCGCGAACGCCAGCGGCAAGAGCAATATCCGCGACGCGTTCCGGCTTCTTCACGGCATAGGCCGCGGCTACACCCTGGCCGAGATCCTGGGGGGCAGGTACGGACCAGGCGGTCAGGCCGAATGGACGTCGATTCGGGGCGCCCCCAACGAGATCGCGCGTCTGAAGCACCCCGACGGCGAAACCAGGTTTGCGCTGTCGGTAGGACTGCAGCTTGACGGCGAGGCCGTTCGGTACTTTATCGAAGTAGCAGAGGATCGCAAGAGCTCTGGTGGCTTCAAGGTATTCAACGAAGAACTCGAGGTCCAAGGCGAACAGATCTACACCAGTCGGCCGGATTCGCCCGATCCTGTAGGCGAACAGTTCGACCAGGCCCACTTGCTCCTTCGCATGGCAAAGGCCGGCAGGCAACGCAAGCTTGGCGCTCGAGTCGACGTCAGACTCGATCAACCGGCCTTGACCCAAATCGGAGAGCACCATCGCGTGAGTCGCGCTCACAAGGACCACGCCAAGAGGGTCATCGACGCTTTGGCGAGCATGCGCTTTCTGGATCTGATTCCCGATCGCATGCGACAGCCCTCGTTCCCGGGACAGACCATTCTGGGCGACGGCGGCGAGAATCTGCCGACCGTGCTGCGCGAAATCTGTACCGATCCGAAGAGGCGGAAAACGCTGATCGATTGGGTCCGCGCGCTGACGCCGATGGATGTCCGCGACTTCCAGTTTCCCGTGGACTCGATCACCGGCCTGGTCCGACTGGTCGTACTCGAAAAGGACGGCAGAACCTGCTCCGCGTACAGCGCGTCCGATGGCACGCTGCGGTTTCTCGCCATGCTCGCGGCGCTTCTTGCAGACGATCCGACCGGCTTTTTTTTCTTCGAGGAAATCGACAACGGCATCCATCCCGCACGGCAATGGCTACTGCTGGAGTTGATCGAGAAACAGACGTCCAAGGGCGCGATCCAGGTAGTCACCACCACGCACTCGCCGGGATTGCTGACGTCGATTAACGACCGCACGTTCAGTAGCACCTCTCTCGTCTGCCGTCGCGAGGCCGCCACCGACGCCATCATCCGATCCGTGTCCGCACTGCCCAACGCGAAGAAACTCCGAAAAACCCAGGGTCTCGACCGACTGCTGGTCGGAGGCTGGATGGAAGACATGATCGAGTTCACCGAGGACAGCGGGGACACGGACGCATGACGGTACTCATCGTTCCGGAGGATTTTCGCAAGGACCAGTTCATCCTGAAGCCGCTCTTTTCGAGACTCCTTGCATCGCTGGGTAAGCCGCACGCCACCGTGAGGGTCTGTGTGGACCCGCTGCTGGGTGGGGTCGACGAAGCGCTGAAGGCGAAACGCATGGCCGACATCGTCCAGCGCTACGGCGGCAGGGTACAGATCATCGTGCTGTGCATCGACCGCGACGGCAACACAGGGCGGCGCCAACGGCTCGATCAGCTCGAAGAAGCGTTCGGCGAGCGTTTTCTGGGCGCCGAGGCGTGGGAGGAGGTCGAGACATGGGTCCTGGCCGGACTGAAACTGCCTGCCGAATGGAAATGGGCGGACGTGCGGGCCGAGGTGCAGGTCAAGGAGCTGTACTTCGACGTGCTGGCGAAACAACGCGGCGTCGACGGCGGCCCCGATGGCGGGCGAAGTGAGCTGGCAGGGGAAGCGGCACGCCGTATCGACGCGATTCGCCGAAAGTGCCCCGAGGACTTCGACGCCCTCGTCAGGCGGATCGAGGCCATCGTTAGAAACTGACGAGATCTGGGACTCGAGCGCTGATGTCGACCCGCCTCCTTCCGCCGTGGGGTAGTCCCGTCGCCGACTGCCCCGGTCGGTTACATTCCTGCCGCTGAAAGCGTTACATTCCTGCCCCTGACGGTGCCCGGCGCCCTTCCCCGCTCCGGGAACACACCGGAGCGGCCGCCGTCACGCCAGCAGCTCGGCGCGCAGAACGCTGACCGCCTGCCCCGACAGCCGGACCCGGTCGCCGGCCACCGCGACCTTGACCATCCCGCCGCGCGCCGACGCCTGCCACGCCGTGAACGCGTCACGGCCGAGCCTGCGGCGCCAGTAGGGACCGAGGCAACAGTGCGCGGAACCGGTGACCGGGTCTTCGTCCACGCCGGCGCGCGGGGCGAAGAAGCGCGACACGAAGTCGAACCCCTCGGTTTCGCCGCGCGCGGTCACGATGACGCCGCGGACGGGCACCCGCGCCAGTGCGCCGATGTCCGGGGCGAGCCTCCGCACCGTCGCCTCGGAATCGACCTCGACCAGGCAGTCGAAGCGGTTCCGGCCGAAGTGGACCGGCTCGGTGCCGAGCGCCTCGGCAAGCCCCTCGGGCACTGGCGCCGGCCGCGCCGGCTCGGCGGGGAAGTCCATCTCGATCCAGTCGCCGCGGCGCTCCGCCGACAGCCGGCCCGAACGGGTGTGGAAGACGGCGGGAGCGGCCGGCGGGAGGTGCCCGTCCTCCCAGAGGACATGGGCGGAGGCCAGCGTCGCATGGCCGCACAGGTCCAACTCGACGGTCGGGGTGAACCACCGCAGGTCGTACTCTCCCGAGCCGCGGCCCACCAGGAACGCCGTCTCCGACAGGTTCATCTCGCGCGCGACCCGCTGCATCCACGACGCGTCGGCCGCCTGGGGCAGCACGCAGACGGCGGCCGGATTCCCACCGAAAGGCTCACGGGTGAACGCGTCGACCTGGATGATGTTCACGCTCATGCTTCGACCACCGCCATAATGAACGACTCATGGACAAGAGCAACTTCGCGCTGAGGCTTCAGCCCGCGTTGCTGGAGGAGGTGCGGAAGCTCGCCAAGGCGGAGGGCGTGGCGGTGAACCAGTTGATCAACGTCGCTGTCGCCGAGAAGCTGTCCGCGCTTCGAACCGAGCAGTACTTCGCCGAGCGCGCGGCCCGAGGCGACCTCCCGGCGGCACGTCGCATCCTCACGCGGGCCGGAGTCGGTCAGCCTCCCGTGCCGGGCGACGAGATGCCGTAGGCCCGTGTCCGTCAGCCACGTGCCGTGTCGAAACTGGCCGCGTTTCACCCCGTCGCGTCCTGCAGCACGAACTCGGCCCCCTTCTCGGCAATCATCACGGTGGGCGCGTTGGTGTTCCCCGACGTGATGCGCGGCATGACCGAGGCGTCGATGACCCGGAGGCCGGCGACGCCGTGCACCGCGAGCCGGTCGTCGACGACGGCCAGGGGGTCGCTCCCCATCCTGCACGTGCCGACGGGGTGGAAGATCGTCGTGCCGAGGTCCCGGGCGGCGGCGGCCAGCGCCTCGTCGCTCTCGACGTCGAGGCCGGGCTTCCACTCCTCGGGCTCGAACCGGGCCAGGGCCTTCGCGGCCATGATGCGCCGGGTGAACCGCAGGCCGGCCACTGCGACTCCCAGATCCTCGTCGGTCGACAGGTAGTTCAGGGTGATGGCCGGCGCCTGCCGCGGGTCCGGGTTCTTGATCCGGACATGACCGCGGCTGGTCGGCTGGAGGTTGGCGACCGACGGCGTGATCGCGTTGAACCGGTGCAGCGGGTCGCCGAACTTGTCGAGCGACAGCGGCTGCACGTGCCACTCCATGTTGGCCGACGCCCGCGAGGGGTCGCTCCGGGCGAACGCCCCGAGCTGCGAGGGGGGCATCGTCAGCGGGCCGGTCTTGAACAGCAGGTACTCCAGCCCCATCGCCGCCTTGCCGAACAGCGAGTTCACCCGCAGGTTCAGGGTGACGGTGTTCTCGACCTTGTAGATGGTGCGGATCTGCAGGTGGTCGTGCAGGTTCTCGCCCACCCCGGCCAGGTCGTGGACGACGTCGATGCCGTGCGCCTGGAGCAGCGCTCCCGGGCCGATGCCCGAGAGCTGCAGGATCTGCGGCGAGCCGATGGCCCCCGCGGCCAGGATGACCTCGCGCCGCGCCTCGAGCCGCTCGCCCCCCAGCAGCTCGACCCCGGTCGCCCGCGGCCCCGCGTCGCCCGGCTCGACCGCGATGCGCCGCACCTGGGCACCGGTCCGCACGGTCAGGTTCGGCCGGTGCTCCACCGGCCGCAGGTAGGCCTTGGTGCCGCTCCAGCGCCGGCCGGCGCGCTGGTTCATCTGGAAGTAGGCGTTGCCGAAGTTGTCGTCCCGGTTGAACTCGGCGATCTTGGGAATGCCGCACTCCTCGGCCGCGTCGCGCCACGCGTCGAGGATCTCCCAGCTCACCCGGCGCTCCTCGACCCGCATCTCGCCGCCGACCCCATGGCACTCGTCGGCGCCGTGCTGGTAGTCCTCCGACCGCATGAACACCGGCAGCACGTCGTCCCAGCCCCAGCCGCGGTTGCCGAGCGACGCCCAGTGGTCGTAGTCGCTCCGCTGCCCCCGCATGTAGATCATCGCGTTGATCGACGAGCAGCCGCCGAGGACGCGGCCGCGGGCGTACAGGATGGTCCGGCCGTTCAGCCCGGGGTCGGGCTCGATGCGGTAGCACCAGTCGGTGCGGGGGTTGCCGATGGTGTAGAGGTAGCCGACGGGGATGTCGATCCAGAAGTAGTCGTCCCTGCCCCCCGCCTCAAGCAGCAGCACGCTGGCGTCCGGCTCGGCCGACAGCCGGTTGGCGAGCACGCAGCCGGCGGTGCCCGCCCCGACGATGACGTAGTCGTGAGTCACGCGGGAATCCTATACGAGCGCATCGGGACGGCGTGCCGACGGGACCGGCGGCACCCGGGGAGGACCGAGGGGCAAACGTCACACCGCCGGCCGGCGCCGTCCCCCGCGGGGGACCGGCGACAAGCCGGCCGTAGGGAGGGCGGGCGGGGACCAGCGATGCCGGGTCCCCGCCCGACCCGATCACGACAACCCGTTCTGCGCGGTCACTGCTGGGTGGCCGCGGCCGCCGCCGCGTCCTCGGCCCGGCCCGCCCGCAGGCTGTTCTCGAGCCCGTAGTTGCCTTCGTGGCAGGCGTACTCGAAGAGCTGGTAGGTGGTGTCCCGGTTCAGGGGCATGGCCACCGTCCACGGCGAGGTGAACACGGTGTTGTCGTCGACGGTCACCTCGTAGCCGATGGTGTCGTCGTCGTTCCGCGTGAACCGCTCGACCACCCGCAGGTTCCCGCTCTGGGGAATGCCGCGCACGCCCCGGGTGGCGATGTTGGTGCCGATGGTGCCCTGGTCGTTGTAGTTGGTGGTCTCCACCACCAGGGTGTTCCCCTCCCAGCGCCCGCGCGCGTCGCCGTTCCACTGGCGGATGCTGTCGGGCAGGTGGGGGCTGCCGTCAACCGGGATGATGCGGGCCTCGTGGATCATCTCGTAGAAGAGCACCACGTGGCCGGGAATCTGCAGGATCTGGTAGCCCGCCCCGTAGCCCGGCGGGAAGATGCCCCCCGGCACGCCGCGGGTGATGCAGCGCTCCCACGGGGTGTGGTTCAGCCACGAGTCGGTGAGGTTGATCAGGTTGTAGTCGCGGATGGCCCGCGCCTCGTCACGGACGGGCAGCCGGCCGTTGGGCGGGTCGACGATCATCGACCGGCGCCGCTGGTTGCGCAGGGCGTCGCCGGGGCCGTCGCCCCACGGGCCCTGCGGGGGACGCGCCCGGTCCTCGACGGACTGGGGCATCGCCGGCGCCCGCTGCGGCTGGTTGCTGCCGGGGAACCACGCGGCCAGCGGGGCCAGCCGCTCGATGTCCGCCTCGTCGGGGGCCTCGAACGGGGTGGGGTCGAAGTTGGTCCACACGCCCTGGATGTCGGGCTGGCCGTCCGGCGTCCGGGGGCCGGTGTACTCCTGCGCCCCCGCCGGCGCGGCGCCGAGGGCGACGATGGCGGCCAGGACCGCCGCGGCGCAGGCTGTGCGACATGCCGTGCTCATCAGAGAACTCTCCTTCCATCGGCGACGCGGGCTCGCCGTGCGCGCCGACTCCCTAATGGTACGCACTCCGCCCGCGAGAGCCAACCTCCAAGACGGATCCCCGCGCGACGCCCGGCCACGGGGCGCACCGAGCGCCGACCCGGCGCCACGCGAGGGGTCCGGCACGGGCGTGCTAGACTCGTATTACGGTTTCCCGATCGATGTCCAGGCTACGCACATCATGGATCAGGTGAAGATCTCCCCGAAGTTCCAGGTGGTCATCCCCAAGGCCGTGCGGGAATCTCTCGGCCTCAAGGCCGGCCAGCGACTCCAGGTGGTTCAGTACAGAGACCGCATCGAGCTGGTGCCGATGCGGGACATCCGCGAGATGCGAGGCTGGCTCGCCGGCATCGATACGCGCGTCGAGCGTGAGCCGGACCGCCCGCTGTGAACCCGGCCGATGGACGGGTTGCACGTCATCGACTCCTCCGGCTGGCTGGAGTACCTCACCGATGGCCCCAATGCCCGCCACTTCGCGGCGCCGCTCGCCGATCCGAGTCGGCTCCTGGTCCCCACGATCAGTCTCTACGAGGTCTTCCGGGTCGTCCTGCGCGAACGGGGAGAGGACGATGCGGTCCAGGCGGCCGCATTGATGCGCCGGGGACGGGAGATCGCCCTGTCTCAGGCGCTGGCCCTGGAGGCGGCGTGGCTCGCGCACGAGCGCGGCCTCGCGTTGGGCGACGCCATCATCCTGGCGACCGCACGAGCCAACCGTGCGACGCTGTGGACCCAGGGCGCCGACTTCGAGGGCGTCTCCGGCGTACGGTACTACGCGAAGGCGGCTGCGCCCTGAGACCCGCCGAGGTCTCATGCCCGATAAACGGTGCCAGCCGGTGGGCCGTAATACACTCCACGAGGTTGATGTACGACTGATGGTATCGGAAGCGGCCCCGCGCCGGACCGAATCAGGGTGCCGTGCCGCCACGACGCCACCGACAGGCCGCCGAACCGGGACGCCCCCGGTCGGCGGCGGGAGAGCACGTTCTTGACTCGCATCCTGCTCCGGCGCCCCTGCGTCCCGACCTGCACCGCGGTCCTCGGCCTGTGGTGGCTGCTCTCGCTCTCGCCCCCGCCCGCCGCGGCGCAGTCCGACCCCCAGTCCGCCGGCCTGCGCGTCATCGAGTCGCGCGAGCTGACCCCGGCGGGGTTCCCGCTGGTCCGCGCCCGCGGCGTCGAGGGTTCGCCGGCGGTGGACGGCGACGTCCTGGGCGACCCCGCCTACGCGGACGCCATGGTCGCCACGGGGTTCGTGCAGAGCCGGCCCTTCGAGGGCCGGCTCGCCTCGGAGCGCACGGAGGTGCGCATCGTCTACGACGCCGACACCATCTACTTCGGGGTGGTCTGCTACACCGAGGACCCGGGCACGATCATCGTGGCCGACAGCCGCCGCGACTCCGAGCTCACCGAGACCGACAGCTTCCGCGTCATCCTCGACACCTATCTGGACGGCCAGAACGGGTTCGTCTTCGGCACCAACCCCGCCGGCATCGAGTACGACGCGCAGCTCACCAACGAGGGCCAGGGCAGCGGCCGCTTCGGCGGCGGGGGCGGCCGGCCCGGCAACAACCGGCAGCAGCGCGGCTCGGGCGGCGGCCTCAACGTCAACTGGGACGGCGCGTGGGAGGTCGTCACCCGCGTCAGCGACATCGGGTGGACGGCGGAGATAGCGATCCCGTTCCGGACCCTGCGCTACCCGACCGCCGATGTGCAGACCTGGGGCGTGAACTTCCAGCGGAACATCCGGTTCAACAACGAGCAGGTGTACTGGTCGCCCCTGCCGCGCCAGTTCAACCTCAACCGTCTGTCGCTGGCCGGCGAGCTGCAGGGCATCGCGGTGCCGCCCCAGCGCAACCTGCAGCTCACGCCCTATCTCCTCGGCTCGACCCTGCGCCGCACCGAAACCCGAAGCCGCTCCAACACCGGGGACCTGGGGGCGGACCTGAAGTACAGCATCACCCCCAGCATGACCCTCGACCTGACCGCCAACACCGACTTCGCGCAGGTCGAGGTGGACGACGAGCAGGTCAACCTCGACCGCTTCACGCTGTTCTTCCCCGAGAAGCGGCCCTTCTTCCTCGAAAATGCGGGCCTGTTCTCGGTCGGCCAGTCGGGCGCGGTCGACGTGTTCTTCAGCCGCCGCATCGGGCTCGGCGAGAACGGCGAGCAGATTCCCATCATCGGCGGGGGGCGGCTGTCGGGCAAGGTCGGCAACAACACCAACATCGGACTGCTCAACATGCAGACGGCGGCGATCGGCCAGGTGGGCGACGAGAACGCCACCCCGGGCCAGAACTTCACCGTCGCCCGGGTGCGGCAGGATCTCGCCAACCGGTCGAACGTCGGCGCCATGGTCGTCACCCGGAACGGGACCGGCGATCTCGCGGTGGGCGACGACGGCAACCAGACCGTCGCCGTCGACGGGCGGTGGGGAATCGGGCAGGGCGGCACGGTGAGCGGCTTCCTGGCCGACAGCGGCGCCGTGGACGACCTGGTCTCGGCCGGGCCGGGCGGCTCGCACGCCTTGGGGCTCAGCGCCCAGCACCAGTCCGAGCGCGCCCGCCTCAGCCTCGGCTTCACCGAGGTCGCGCCCGACTTCAACCCCGAGGTCGGCTTCCTCGCCCGCCGGAGCTACCGGCGGGTGAACGGCAGCGTGTTCACGACGTGGCGCCCGCAGAACTTCATGGGAGTCCACGAGCTGCGGCCCCACGTCAACCACTTCACGGTGTTCGACTTCGCCACCGGCGCCCACGAAACCCAGTTCACGCACATCGACAACCACATCGAGTGGCGCAACGGCTACGAGGTGCACACGGGCGTGAACGTCACCCGCGAGGGCGTCTTCCTGCCGTTCGAGATCTTCCCCGGCGTCTGGGTGCCACCGGGCCAGTACGACCACAGCGAAGCGCAGATCGCCGGCAACACGAACCTCGGCGCGCCGGTCAGCTTCAACGTCAACAGCATCGTCGGCGGGCTGTTCGGGGGCGAGCGGGTGACGTTGACGCCGTCGATCGCGGCCCGCGCCGGCGAGACGTTCAACGCGGTGCTGGAGTGGAGCTACAACGACCTGCGGCTCCCCGGCGGCGACTTCACCACCAACCTCATCCGCCTGCGCACGTCGTACTCGTTCAACACCCGGATGTTCTTCCAGGCCCTCGTCCAGTACAACGACCGCGCCGACCTGTGGTCGTCGAACCTGCGGTTCGGCCTCCTGTCGGACGCCAACACCGGGCTCTTCGTCGTCTACAACGACATCCAGGGCCTCGGCCGGGGGCTCGACGGCCGCCAGTACATCCCCCCGGGCGCGGGGCGGACGATCACCGTCAAGTACAGCTACCTGTTCGACCTGCTGCGGTGACCGGCATGAACGGGAACGAACGCTCCACGGCCCCGGATTTCCGACCGCGACGCCACCCCCGACCTTCCGCGGACGGCTGGCCGGAGCAGCTCGACCGGGCGACCGTCGGGGGTCGAGCTTCGCCGCTCACGCAACCCGGTCTTCGACGGCCAGCCGGCGCCCCACCACCCGCAACGCCCGCTCGACCTGGCCGATGTGGGAGCGGTGGTCGGGATTGAGAAGCCGGCGGACGACGGACTCGCTCAACCCCAGCCGTTCCGCGAGGGCGGTCCTGGTCATGCCCTGCTCGCGCATCGCGGAATAGAGCGCGAGCTTCGCCGCCACCAGCGGCGGAACCGCGACCAGGACCTGGCCGGGGGCGGCCGGACTCGGAACGGGAACGTCCCACCGCTCGAGCACGTGGCCGGCGAGCGCGACCGCCAGGGCGTCTTCCGCCATCTCCAGCGCCTCGGTCCGGTCGTCCCCACAGGTGTTGGCGCCGGGAACGTCCGGGAACGACACGACGAAGCCGCCGCCCTCGTCCGGCGAGAGGACGCACGGGTACACGTAGCGCATCAGAATGCCTCCCCGTCGATGCCGAGGTCCTTCAGCATGGCGGCCAGCAGCCCCTTGCCCAGCTCCTTGCGCGGGACGGTGGTGAAGCGTCCACCGACGTGAAGGCGGCCGTGGCTGCCTTTGCCCGCGCCCGGGTCGAAACGGAAGGGCAGGCCGAGCTTCCGGGCGTAGCGTTTGGCGCGCCTCACGAATTCCGTCCCGCTCATGACCCACGTTCGAGCATTTCTGCACGATTGTCAACGCGGAATCCGCCGGGAGCCGGACACCGCCCGTCGTGAGACGCGACGCGCATAGGCGAAGCCGCCCGACGTCACACCACCGGGCAGACCCCCTGTTCCGGGCAGGACCGCCGCCCCGCCGGGGCCTCCGGCCCGGCTCACCAGGGTCACCAGCGCGGCGCTATAATCCGAGTCTCGTCGTGTTCCGCTACGATCGGCGCGACCGTCCCGTACATGGAGAGAGATGACCCTTCGATCGATCCCGGCCATGACCCTCCTCGCCGCCCTCGCCGCCGGCTGCGGCGGCGACGCGCCCGAAGCACCCGTCAGCACCGTCACGGCCTACCAGGGGGCGACCCTGATCACCGGCGACGGCGGTCCCCCCATCGGGGGCGGCGTGCTGGTGGTCGACGAGGGGCGCATCGCCGCGGTCGGCCGGGCCGCCAATGTGCCGATTCCCGAGGACGCGGCGGTGGTCGACCTCGCCGGCAAGACGGTCATGCCCGCCCTCGTCGACCTGCACGGACACGTCGGGTTCCAGCAGGGCCTCAGCTACGACTACGCGAACTACACCCGCGAGAACCTGATCGACCAGCTCCACCGGTATGCGTACCACGGCGTCGGCACCATCGTGTCGATGGGGACCGACCCCGGCGAGCTGGCGTTCGAGATCCGGGCCGAGCAGGAGGCGGGCACGCTGGGCGGGGCCCGGCTGCACACCGCCTTCCGGGGCATCGCGCGGCCGAACGCGGGGCCGGGGGCCGCGACCATGCGGCCGACCGCGCTCGGCGTGTCCACGCCCGACGAGGCCCGCGCCGCCGTCGAGGAGATCGCGGCCACCCGCGCCGACTTCGTCAAGATCTGGGTCGACGACCGGGGCGGCTCGGTCGAGAAGCTCACCCCGGACCTCTACGAGCCGATCATCGCCGCCGCGCACGAGCGCGGCCTGCAGGTCATCGCCCACGTCTACTACCTGGAGGACGCGCGCGACCTCGTGGAGGCGGGGGCGGACGGGTTCGCCCACCTGCCGCGCGACCTCGAGATGGACGACGACCTGGTGGCCGCCGTCGTCGAGAACGACGTGTTCGTCATGCCTAACCTGAGCATCTCGGAGCGGGGCCGGCACGCCGCGCCCCCGGCCTGGGTCGAGCACCCGCTGCTGATGGAGTCGGTGGCTGGCGACGTCCTGGCGCGCATCCGCGCGTCGTTCGAGAACCGCGCGCCGGAGGCGGCGGCGCGGGCCGGCGAGTCGTACGCGGCGATGCAGTCCAGCCTGAAGAAGCTCGCCGACGCCGGCGCCCGCCTCGTCCTCGGCGCCGACACCGGCGTGCAGGACCACGTGCCGGGCTTCATGGAGCACCGCGAGCTAGAGCTGTTCGTCGAGGCGGGAATCTCGCCGGCCGAGGCCATCCGCATCGCCACCAGCGCGTCGGCCGAGGTGCTCGGCGTCGACACCGGCCTGCTCGAGGCGGGGCGGCGCGCCGACTTCGTGGTGCTCGACGCCAACCCGATGTTCGGCATCGCGAACACCCGGCAGATCGCCGACGTCTACTTGAACGGGGAGGCGGTCGACCGCGAGGCGCTCAGGGCCGGCTGGCGGTAGCGTCCCGGGCGCCCGCGACATCGACCCGTGCAGGTCACCGCGGGCGGGATCGGGCGTCGGCCGGCCGAGCCGGAAGGCGCTTGCCGGGACGGGACGGTGCAAACTGGCGACGGATCGGTTGGGGGAGGTACGGCGCCGCCGGGCGGCGATGCCCGGATCAGGAGTCGGCACCGTAGAACCGCACGGACTCCCGGAGGGTTGGTCAGGCCCCAAGCGGAGCCGAAGGCGACGATTGGCGGGCCAGGGAGAAGCGTCCATGCGACGAGCCTTGTACGTCGGCGTTCTCGCCTCGATGGTGGTCGCGGGCGCAATCGACGCGCACGCCCAGGCGGGCCGCTACCCGGCGTCGCGCCACGGCGGGAACTACATGCACAACTTCTACTTCCCGCCCGCCCCGAGCTCCACGCCGTGGGCGCCGAGCTGGGCGCCGGACGGCGAGTCGATCGCGGTGGCGATGAGCGGGTCCATCTGGCGGGTGGACCCCGACACCGGGGTCGCCGAGGAGCTGACCTACAGCCCCGACGCCTACCACTCGTCGCCCGACTGGTCGCCCGACGGCCGGTGGATCGTCTACACCGCCGACCACGACGGCGACCGCGTGCAGCTCGAGCTGCTGGAGGTGGCCACCGGCGAGACCCGGGCCCTGACCGACGACGGCCACGTCTACGCGGACCCGACCTTCTCGCCCGACGGCACGCGCATCGCCTACGTGTCGACCCGCCCCAACGGCTACTTCAACGTCGCGGTGCGGCCGGTCGAGGACGGCCGGTGGGCCGGCGACGAGATGCCGATCACGAGCGACCACGCCTATCCCGCCAACCGGCTGTACTTCGGGCCGTGGGACATGCACCTGACGCCGGCGTGGCTGCCCGCGGGCCCCGAGAGCACCGAGAGCGACGAGCTGCTGCTGGTCTCGAACCGCGACATCCCCCTCGGCTCGGGCAACGTCCTCCGGGTGCCCGCCGCCCCCGGCGGCATCGTCGACGCGGTGACGGTGCTGCGCGAGCAGACGCTGTACCGGACCCGGCCCGACGTGGCGAGCGACGGGCGGCGCTTCGTCTACTCGTCCACGCGGGGGGCGGCCGACCAGTTCAACAACCTGTACGTGCAGCCGACGGCGGGGGGCGAGCCCTACAAGCTGACGTTCTTCGAGCACGACGCCTTCCACCCGCGGTGGTCGCCCGACGACGAGTGGATCGCGTTCGTCACCAACGAGGGCGGCCTGCCGCGGCTCGCCCTCCTCGAGACCCACGGCGGCGCGCTGCGCACCGTCGAGATCGCCGAGCGGCGGTGGCGGCGCCCCATGGGCACCCTGTCGGTCCGCACCCGCGACGCCGACACCGGCGAGACCACCGGCTCACGGGTCCACCTGACCGCGTCGGACGGCAAGTCCTACGCCCCCGCCGACGCCTACGCGCGGCTGAGCGCGCGCGGCGACCACATCTTCCACCACGCCGGCGCGTTCACCGTCGAGGTGCCGGCGGGGCGCGTGGAGCTGACCGTGGTGAAGGGCTTCGAGTTCCACCCCGCCACCGCGACGGCCGAGGTCGCGGCCGGCGGGACGACCGAGCTGACGGTCGAGCTCGAGCGGATGACGGACATGGCCGCGGCCGGCTGGGTCAGCGCCTCGACCCACGTCCACGGGAACTACGGCGGCAACCTCCACAACTCGCTCGAGAACCTCGTCATGATGTCGGAGGCGGAGGACCAGGACATCGTCCTCCACCAGGTCGCCAACAAGGACAACCGCATCCTCGACTACCAGTGGTTCGAGCCCGGCGGCGGCGCCCACTCGGCGTCCACGCCGGCCCACCCGGTGGTCGTGGGCCAGGAGTACCGCCCGCCCTTCTACGGCCACGTCTTCATGTTCGGCATGCGCGACCACCTGATCTCGCCGTTCACGATGGGCTACGAGGGCACCGCCATCGAGAGCCTCTACCCCAGCAACACCGACATGTTCCGCAAGGCGAAGGCGCAGGGGGCCACCGTCGGCTACGTGCACGCGTTCGGCGGCGAGAACGACCCCCTCGACGGCAGCCTCGGCGGCGGCAAGGGCTTCATCGTCGACGCCGCCCTCGGGACCACCGACGCGGTGGAGTGGTCGGACGCGGCCCGGGCCGGCTTCTTCCCCCTCTACGCGGTGTGGAGCAACGGGCTGCGCGTCACCGCGACCGGGGGCGAGGACTCCATCAGCAACCTGCACCGCTCGAAGCTGGTGGGGTCGGTGCGCACCTACGTCCACACCGGGGCGCGCGGCCTCGACGTCGACGCGTGGCTCGAGGGGCTGCGGGCGGGCCGCGCGTTCGTCTCGTCGGGGCCCCTGCTCGAGCTGACCGTCGACGGCCGGATGCCGGGCGAAGAGGTGAGCCTGCCGGCCGGCGGCGGCGAGGTCCGGATCGCCGGGCGCGTCCGGTCCGTCACTCCCCTGGACCGCGTGTTCCTGGTGTGCGACGGCGAGGCCGTGCAGGAGGTGCCGCTCGGCACCGGCGGCCGCTCGGCCGCCTTCACCGTGGGCCGGCGCGTGACCGACAGCGGCTGGTGCCACCTGCGGGCCGAGGGCGCCCCCGCCGAGCGGTTCCCCATGGACGTGAGCTACGTGCAGGCGTTCACCAACCCGGTGTGGCTGCTCGCCGGCGACGAGCCCGTCCGGGACGCGGACGCGGCCGACTACGCCCTGCGCTGGATCGACCGGCTGCAGGAGATGGCGGACGAGTGGCCCGGCTGGCGGGCCGAGCGGGAACGGGCCCACGTCTTCGCCCAGTTCGACGAGGCGCGCGAGGTCTACCGGGGCTTCGCGCGCGAGAGCACCGGCGCCGCGGCGCCGCGGCCGTAGGGCCTCGGCGGTAACGGCCTTGCCGGGTCCCGGTCGCGCCAGGCGGCAGAGATGCGGGCTGCGCCGTGGCGGAGTCAGGTCAGGACAGTGATCGACATGAAGCTGCCAACATCACCCGGACGCAGCCCGCTTTCGGCGGTTTCTGCGCTCGGCACGTGGCCAGGCGGTCTCCGTCACCGTCCCTGATCCTTGCCGTTCACCGGCCTGATTGGAGGCATCCACCATCGAAGTCTTCGGCGACACCCACGGCCTCAAGGCCAGCCAGACCCGCCAGCTCGAGCGCCTGTTCCGGCGCCGGGTCCCCGCGGACCGGCTCGTCACCCAGGAGCTCGCCCGGCAGCTCACCGAGGTCAGCCACGAGATCCGTCGTCAGGTCGGCGTGCTCCTCGACCGCCGCGGGCTCGTCCAGCACGTGATGGTGGGCGACGCCCACTCCATCGCCCTGCCCGACTGGGGCCGCCTGCGGGCCGGCCGCGGGCGCCTGCGCGGCCTGCGCTGCGTCCACACCCACCTCGCGGACGAGGGGCTGACCCGGGACGACCGCACCGACCTGCTGCTACTGCGCCTCGACGCGATGGTGACGGTAGGGGTGGACGACGAGGGCCTGCCCGCCCTAGCCCACGCCGCCGCCCTCGCCCCCGCCGGCGACCGCGATCCGGGCGACCGCAACGCGGGCATCGAGCGCCTCGCCCCCCAGCCCCCGGCCCTGATCGACTTCGACTTCCAGGCGTGGATCCGCGAGCGCGAGGCGGCCCTCGCGCGCGACACCGGAGCACAGCGGGTCGGCGACCGCGAGCGCGCCATCCTCGTGTCGGTCACCGCCGGCCGCGGCGCCCGCGAGCTGCAGGTCCACGTCGACGAGCTGCGCGAGCTGGCCCGCTCGGCCGGCGTCGACATCGTCGACGTGGTGACCCAGAACCGGCCCCGCGTCGACCCCAAGACCGTGCTCGGCTCGGGCAAGCTCGACGACCTCGTCATCCGCGCCTTCCAGGACGACGCCGACCTCGTCATCGTCGACCAGAACCTGACCCCCACCCAGGCCCGCAACCTCGGCGAGCGCATGGAGCTGCGGGTGATCGACCGCACCCAGCTCATCCTCGACATCTTCGCGCAGCACGCGACCACCCGCGACGGCAAGCTGCAGGTCGAGCTGGCCCAGCTCAAGTACCTGCTGCCGCGGCTCGCACAGCGCGCCGAGGTCTCGCTGTCGCGCCTCGCGGGCGGCATCGGGGGGCGGGGGCCGGGCGAGACCAAGCTCGAGGTGGACCGCCGGCGCACCCGCGACCGCGTGACCCGGCTCGAACGCGAGCTGAAGAAGCTCGCCCGGCAGCGCGGGAACCGGCGGCAGCGGCGAGGACGCCGCGGGGCCCCGGTCCTCTCCATCGTCGGCTACACCAACGCCGGCAAGAGCACCCTGCTGCGGTCCCTCACCCGCACCGAGGTGCACGTGGCCGACCAGATGTTCGCCACCCTCGACCCCACCTCGCGCCGCCTGCGCTTCCCCCGCGAGCGCGAGGTCATCATCACCGACACGGTGGGGTTCATCCGCGACCTCCCCGCGGACCTCGTCACCGCCTTCCGCGCCACCCTCGAGGAGCTGGCCGACGCCTCGCTGCTCCTCCACGTGGTCGACGCCGCCACGCCCGACTGCGAGCGTCGCATCGAGGCAGTCCGCCGCGTGCTGCGCGACATCGACGTCGAGGCGCCGGAGCTGCTGGTCTTCAACCAGATCGACCGGATGGCCGACGGCGAGGGCGAGGCGCTGGCGCGCCTGCACGATGGGGTCGCGGTGTCGGCCCTCCGCCGCACCGGCCTGCGGGGGCTGCTCGAGCGGGCCGAGCGGATGCTGTGGACGGAAAACAGCGCCGTAATCGAGCGGACGGACGGCCTGGTCGGCGTCACGGGGACTGCCGCGACCGGCGGCACGCGCACGACCTGATCGCTCTCGTCGAGCCCGGCGAAGACATCGAGCCGTTCATCCGCAAGCACCGCAGGCCGCGGGCACTCGGCGTCGGGCCTTCTGCTTGATGGCGTGTTCCACTCCGGCGCGGGACGAGTTGCAGCCCGGGGTCCCCTGACGGTCGCCGGTCAATCCCCGAGCAGCCGCAGGACGGCCACGCCGAGAGAGCTCCCCGCGATGATGGCGCCGAGCGTCCAGCGCAGGCGGCTGGCCTCGGTCTTCGCGTGCTGCTCTCCAAGGCGGGCGATGGCGGTCTGGACACCGGCGATCTCCGTCCGCACGTCCGCCAGTCCGGTCCGGATCTCCGTCCGCACGTCCGCCAGTCCAGTCCGGATCTCCGTCCGGAGGTCGGCGATCTCTCCGGACAGCCGCTTGTCGAGGTTCGCGATTTCCACCCGCACGTCGGCAATCTCCGTCCGCACGTGGGCGACATCGGTCGGAAGCGGGTCGGGCGTCGCACGTTCGTCGGGTGTTGCGCGCTCCCCGACAGGCTGATCGGCCAGGATCACGAGTCTACTCCATCAGGCTCGTCGGCGCCGCCGTCGAATTGCACACAGGGAACACCACTGGCTGGCGGGCCGGGGGAGGGAGACACCACCCGATGCTGAAGATGCTCGACGAGGCGCCGGAAGACATCTCGAGGCGGCCGATGACGCCATGCGACCCTTGGATGGGCTGGCTGCCACCAAGCGGACTGCTAGAATAGGCGTCCCGGCCGCGCATCGAGGCCGGACGTTCCGCTGACTATTACCAGGAGGACTTGCCGTGTCCCAGGCTGACGGATTCGACGCGTTGCTGCAGGAAGACCGGGTATTCGAGCCGCCGGCCGAGTTCGCGGCGCAGGCCAACGCCAACGACCCCGGCATCTACGAGGAGGCCGACCGCGACCACGAGGGCTTCTGGGCGAAGTTCGCGGGCGAGCTCGAGTGGAGCCGCCCGTGGGACACCGTGTGCGAGTGGACCCCGCCCACCGTCAAGTGGTTCCTCGGCGGGCAGATCAACGCCAGCGTGAACTGCGTCGACCGGCACGTCCGCACCGCCCGGCGCAACAAGGCGGCCCTCATCTGGGAGGGCGAGCCCGGCGACCGGCGCACCCTCACCTACTGGGACCTCTACCAGGACGTGAACCGCTTCGCCAACGCCCTGCGCGACCTCGGGGTCGAGAAGGGCGACCGGGTCGCGGTGTACCTGCCGATGACCCCCGAGCTGCCCATCACCCTGCTCGCCTGCGCCCGCATCGGGGCCGTGCACAGCGTGGTGTTCGCGGGGTTCAGCGCCGAGTCGCTGCGCGACCGCATCAACGACATGCAGGCCAAGGTGGTGGTGACCGGCGACGGCGGCTACCGCCGCGGCGGGGTCATCCCCCTCAAGCAGATCACCGACGACGCCCTCGACGGCGCCCCCAGCGTCGAGTCGGTGGTGGTGATGCACCGCGAGGGGCTCGACGGCGACGTCAACATGCAGGACGGCCGCGACCACTGGTACCACGACCTGATGGCGAAGGCGGGGCCGCGCTGCGACCCGCAGCCGATGGACTCCGAGGACCTGCTCTTCACCCTCTACACGTCGGGCACCACCGGCAAGCCCAAGGGCATCGCCCACGCCACCGGCGGCTACCTCGTCGGCACCTACGCGACCTCGAAGTGGGTGTTCGACCTGAAGGAGGAGGACGTCTTCTTCTGCACCGCCGACATCGGCTGGGTCACCGGCCACAGCTACCTCGTCTACGGGCCCCTCGCCAACGGGGCCACGTGCGTCATGTACGAGGGCGCGCCCGACACCCCGCACCGGGGCCGGTTCTGGGAGATGGTCGAGCGCTACGGGGTCACCGTGTTCTACACGGCCCCGACCGCCATCCGCGCGTTCATGAAGTGGGGCACGGACGTCCCCGCCAGGTTCGACATGTCGACGCTGCGGCTGCTCGGCACCGTGGGCGAGCCCATCAACCCCGAGGCGTGGATGTGGTACCACGCCAACATCGGCGGCGCCCGCGTCCCCATCGTCGACACGTGGTGGCAGACCGAGACCGGCGCCATCTGCGTCGCCCCCCTGCCCGGCCTCGTCGCCCTGAAGCCGGGCTCGGCCACCCGCCCCTTCCCCGGCATCAAGCCGATGGTCGTCAACGAGCAGGGCGAGGAGGTGAAGGTGGGCGGCGGCTACCTCGTCATGAAGCGCCCCTGGCCGTCGATGCTGCGCACCATCTACGGCGACCACGAGCGCTACGTGAAGACCTACTTCGGGCGCTGGGGGCCCGACGTCTACGTGACCGGCGACGGCGCCAAGATCGACGACGACGGCTACCTGTGGCTGCTCGGCCGGGTCGACGACGTGCTCAACGTCTCGGGCCACCGCGTCGGCACCATGGAGGTCGAGAGCGCGCTGGTCGACCACCCCGACGTGGCCGAGGCCGCGGTCGTCGGCAAGCCGCACGAGATCAAGGGCCAGGGCATCGCCGCCTTCGTCACCCTGAAGGAGGGCGTGACCCCGCACGACGGCACCATCGGCGTCCTGAAGCAGCACGTGGTGACCAAGATCGGCGCCATCGCCCGCCCCGACGAGATCGTGCTCGCGGCCGATCTGCCGAAGACCCGGTCGGGCAAGATCATGCGGCGGCTGCTGCGCGACGTCGCCGAGGGCAAGGCGCTGGGCGACGTCACCACGCTGGCCGACCCGACGGTGGTCGCCAAGCTGCGCGACCAGTACGCCGACAAGGAGGGATAGGCGCAATCGAGGTAAAGCCGCGCGGCCGATGCGCCGATAAGCGGGACAGCACCCAGCCGCGACAGCGGCAAACCTCCTACGGGGAGACCCCGGCGGGGGCGGGAATCCCCCGCCGGGTCACTAGGTAGGCGGCGAAGGTGCCCAGCCAGTGGCCGCCCTCGTAGTGCTCGCCGGTGACCGAGGCGAGGCCGGCGTCGCGGTGGCGCGCGGCGGCGTCGAGCAGCGCGGGCCGGCGGTCGTCGCCCGCGGGCAGCGCGGCCGAGATTCCCTCCAGCATCCACGCCCGGCTCAGGTTCAGGCCGTCGAGGTGCACCAGCTTGCCGTCGCCGGCGTCGGTGACCACCGCCGGCTCGAGCCAGCCCGCCCCGTCGCCGTCGGTCGGAATGCCCGGCAGGAACTCGCCCAGCCACGCCGCGAAACGGTCGGTTTCGAGCACGCGGCGCAGCAGGTCGGCCTCGGCGAGGCACGGCGACAGGAAGTCGTGCCCCGACGGCTCGTAGGCGAGAGGGCAGCTCCGGTCGCCGAGGTAGTAGTCGGCGATGCGGGCCTCCAGCAGATCGAGCATGCGGGTGTCGCTCGCGCGCAGCGCCCAGTCGTGGATCAACCCGAAGGCGAACGCGGTCTGGGAATGCTCGCCGACGCGGATGGGATGGGTCAGCCTCGGCAGCCACGACTTGATCTGCGCCGACGCGATGAACTCGAGGGGCTCCAGCGCGGCCCGCCACCGGCGCGCGGCCGGGTCGTCCCACTCGCGCAGCTCGGCCGCAAGCTGCAGCAGCCACGCCGACCCGTACGGCCGCTCGAAGCCGGCCCGCCCCGGCCCCTGGAAGTAGCGGACCTCGGCCGCGACGTTCTCGACGGTCAGGCTGCGGCCGAGCGCGGCCCGGGCCGCCGGCGCGAAGTCGGCGTCGGGATAGAGCCGCGCCAGACGGGCGAGCAGCCAGTGCCCGTGCACCGCCGAGTGCCAGTCGAAGCACCCGAAGAACGCCGGCGTCAGCTCGCGCGGCGGGCGCACGTCGCCGTCGTCATTCAGGACGTGGGCGATCTTGTTGGGGTACTCGCGGTGCACGCACTCGAGGGCCAGCCGCGCGAACCGCTCCACCACCGGCGCCCCGGCCGGTTCCGGTTGCGAGGCGCCGGCCTGGCCGGCGACGACCCCGAGCAGCGCCGCGCCGGCTCCGAGAGCCCACCGCGATCCACCACGATCCCGCCGCCCGCCTGAACACGCAGTCATTCGAGACATGCCGCACAGGGTAACGGATCAGCCGCCTCTCCGAACACCGAAACCCGCGTTCCGGGCGGACGGCACCTTGTGAGGCGACGGCCGCCGGCCCTGTCGGCCGCTCGATCGCGGGAGCGGCCCGGACCGGACCGGCTTCGCGAACGCGCCGCCGTGGGGCTCGGGCTCGCACACGCGCCTCTGCGTGCCGCTTGCGTGGCGGCGCACCACTCCCTTGTCGCGCACCCCTGGGTCCCGCCCGATCGATTCCGGCCCGCGAAGGCCCGGCACGGCGGCGACCGTCACACCGCCCGGCCCGCCGACCCGCGCTCATGCGCCAGCGGACGGCCGGGGGGCGGCGGGGATGGACTGCACCCACGACGGCCCGCGCCGGGCGCCCGCGGACCGCCGGGCGCCGGCCGGCGTATACTTCGCGCATGCAGAGGTTGCGACACGTCCTGACTACCGGAGGCCTCGGCCTCGCCCTGCTCTGGACCGCCGCCGCGCATGCCCAGACCGGCGACGCGCTCTACGTTTGCGCCGACTCCGACGCCACCCGCGCCATCGACATCGGCGCCACCATCTGCGACGCCGCCCCCACCGGCGCCCTGACCGAGCGCCTCGAGCCCGACAACCTCCAGCTCCGCCAGGGCGCCCTCGTCACCGAGGTGTCCACGGGGGGCATCGCCCAGGTGGCGGGACTCCGGGCCGGGGACGTCATCTACCGCGTGGGCGGCGTCGACGTCGAGGACAACGTCGAGGCCACCGCCCGCCTCAGCCTCCTCGTCGAAGGCGCCGACACCGTGGTCAACTTCCTGCGCCGGGGCCGGCCGTACCTCGTCCGGCTCCGAAGGCCCTGACGGGGGCCGCCGCAGGCCGGCGACCTTCGCTTCGCCGGCTTGACACGAGTGGCTACCGGAAGCTACCTTGGCGCATGCGCTCCGTGGGGCTCAAGGTGCTCAACAACAAGCTGAGCGAGTACGTGCGTCTGGCCGCGGCGGGCGAGACGGTTCTGGTGACGGATCGCGACCGCGTCGTGGCCGAGATCGTCCCGCCCCGGGCCGAACGGAGCCCCCTCCTCGCCGACGCCCTGCTGGCCGACGCGGTGAGAAAGGGCTGGCTGACGCCGCCGGCCGTGCCGGGCACGGGGTCCCCGCCCCAACCGCCCCCCGTCATGTCGTTGGAGCAACTGCTGGCCGAGCTGGACGACGAGCGAGGCGACCGGTGATATACGTCGACACCTCCGTGGTCCTGGCGCACCTGCTCGTCGAGGTCCGGCATCCGCCGGCCGCACTCTGGCGGGAGACGCTCGTCGCCAGCCGCCTCGTCGAGTACGAGGTCTGGACGCGGGTGCACGCGCGCAGGCTCTTCGACTCGCACGGCGAGGCCGTCCAGGCGCTCATCGGAAGAATCGCGCTGCTGGAGCTGTCGCCGCCGGTGCTCGCCCGCGCGTTGGCCGCGTTCCCGGTACCGGTCCGCACCCTCGATGCGCTGCACCTCGCGTCCATCGATTTCCTGCGCCGGCAGGGACAGTCCGTCGAGCTCGCCACGTACGACCGCCGCATGACGGACGCGGCCCGGACCCTGGGGTTTCCGATCAGGGACCTGACGGTCTGAGCGCGGTCCGCTTAGGATGGTGATCGAAGTGAGGTTGCCGACCGCCCCAAAGGCAGCCAGTCCTCCGCGGAATGCGGCGTTCCGCAAGTGGCAGGGTAATCCTCGACAGCGTCCTTGACTCCATGTGGCGAGCAGCATGCGTGCAGGCACCGTCATCCTCACCAGTGGCCGACAGGCCACGATCGTCGCCCGGGCGCAAGCGACCGCCGCCGCGGAGACGTGGCTCCGGCGGCTGCGGGCGGCCGCGATGCTGGTCCTGCTGCCGGCGGCAGCCGCCGCCCATCCCCTGACGTTCACCGACACGACGGTGGTGCTGCAGCGGGACGGGACGTTCCGGGCCGACCTGGTCGTCGATCTCGACGCGCTGGCCCTCGGGGCGCCGCAGAGCGCCGACGACGCCGAGCTGGCCGCGGCCGTGCGCGGCCTGCCCCCGGCCGAGCTCGACGCGGCCATCGGCCGGCTGCGGCGGCTCTTCGAGCGCCGGGTCCGGCTGCGCTTCGACGGGGAGCCGGCGCCCTTCGAGGTGTCGTTCCCGGACCACGGCACGCCCGCCGCGACCGAGTCGGAGATCCCGACGGTGCTGGGGCTGACCGCCCGGCTGACCGGGGCGGTGCCGGCGAACGCGTCCGAGCTGGAGTTCTTCGCGTCGCGCGCGTTCGCCGAGGTGAACCTGACCATCCGGGACGAGCGGCGGGGCGTGACGCGTCAGGCCCTGCTCGAGCGCGGCGCCCGCAGCGACCCGTTCCCCCTGACGGGCCCCGCCGCGCCGGCCGGCGCGTGGTCGACGGCCGGCCGCTACCTGCGGCTGGGGTTCGTCCACATCCTGCCGCGGGGACTCGACCACATTCTGTTCGTGCTCGGCCTGTTCCTCCTCGGCGCCCGGCTCGGCCCCCTCGTCTGGCAGGTGAGCGCGTTCACCGTCGCCCACGCGGCAACGCTCTCCCTGGCCGTCTTCGACGTGGTCTCCCTGCCCCCGCGCGTGGTCGAGCCGCTCATCGCGCTCTCCATCGTCTACGTGGCGGTCGAGAACATCCTCACCGAGCGGCTGACCCCGTGGCGCCCCGCCACCGTGTTCCTGTTCGGCCTGCTGCACGGGCTCGGGTTCGCGGGCGTCCTGCGCGAGCTGGGGCTCCCGGCGGACGAGCGCTGGCTCGGGCTGCTGACCTTCAACGCCGGGATCGAGGTGGGACAGCTCGCGGTCATCGGCATCGCGTTCGCCGCCGTGGGCTGGTACCGGCGCCGCCCCTGGTACCGGCACCGGATCACCATTCCGGCCTCCGCCCTCATCGCCGCCGTCGGGCTGCTCTGGACCCTGGAGCGAGCCTTCGGCGCCAGCGGTCCGTGAACAGCGCCACGACCAGACCCGGCCGACCGCGGCGATTCCAGGCACGCCTTGGGGGAAGGCACCGTCCCTACGAACCCGCCGCGGAAATCGGCCATCATCGCCGCCCATGGAGTGTGGACCCTGGAGCGGGTCTTCGGCAAGGGAGTTCCTTGACCAGCGTCCGCGGCCACACCGGACGAGCAGTCGGCCAGCGCATTCCACGCACGCACCTTGGCGGAGGACCACTGTCCGCACGAAACCTGCTCGCCGCCTGAATTTGAGCAAGTTTAGGAAGTTTACCCAACAAACATAAACTGCCTAATATCGGTATAATTGTCCCCGTGGACCCCATCCGCAACCCCTACGCGCCGGGAGCCGGCACGCCTCCCCCCGAACTGGCGGGGCGGGACGAGTTGCGCGAGACGGTGAGGGTCGCGCTGGCGCGGGTGCGACTCGCCCGGCCGGCCAAGAGCGTCCTGATGGTCGGTCTGCGCGGCGTCGGCAAGACCGTCCTTCTCGACCGAATACGGGAAGAGGCGGAGGCGGCCGGCATCCACACCCTTTTCGTCGAAGCTCCCGAGAACCGGTCGTTGCCCGCGATTCTGGCGCCGAGGCTCAGGCAGGCGCTGCTGAAGCTATCGCGGCACGAAAGGGCTCGGGACGTGGCGCAGCGGGCACTGCGGGGACTGGCCGGTTTCGTGAATGCCCTGAAGATGAAGTACCAGGACATCGAGGTCAGCCTCGATGTCGACCCCGAGCCCGGGCTGGCCGACAACGGCGACCTCGAGCAGGATCTGACGGAACTGCTGCTGTCGGCGGGGACGGCCGCCAAGGAAGCCGGCACGGCGTTGTCGCTGTTCGTGGACGAGCTGCAGTACGTCGAGGAAGACGAGTTGGCGGCGCTCATCACCGCGCTGCACCGGGCCGCGCAGCGCCAATCGCCGGTAACGCTCGTCGGTGCCGGCCTGCCGCAACTGCGCGCTCGCACGGGCCGGGCGAAGTCGTACGCAGAACGGCTGTTCGACTTCCCCCGCGTCGGCCCGCTCGCTCAGGAGGCGGCGCGACGCGCCATCGAGAAGCCCGCGCAGACGGAAGGGGTAACGATCGCCGGCGACGCGCTGGACCGCATCCTTGCGCAGACCCGCTGTTACCCGTACTTCCTCCAGGAGTGGGGCAAACACGCCTGGGACGCCGCCGAGGCGTCGCCCATAGAGATCGGCGATGTCGAACGGGCGTCCGAGACCGCCACCGCCGCGCTCGACGAGAGCTTCTTCGGGGTTCGCTTCGACCGCCTGACTCCCTCGGAACGGCGATACCTGCGGGCCATGGCCGAGCTCGGTTCGGGGCCTCATCGGTCGGGCGATATCGCCCGGATCATGGACCGGCAGGTCACGTCGCTCGGACCGACGAGAAGCCAGTTGATCGCGAAGGGCATGGTCTGGAGCCCGAGCCACGGCGACACCGACTTCACGGTGCCGCTGTTCCACCAGTTCATGCGACGCGTCATGCCGGACGACGACTGGCGGCTCTGATCCAGACCACGCGGACATCTTCGCACCTTGGCTCGCGCCGGTCCGGAGCGTCTGAAAAACGCCCCGGCCGCTGTAGTATGATTTCTTGTTTCAGAACGCCATCGAGCGGCTCGATTCGACGAGCCATGAGCTCGATGCTTCAGCGAGGGTTGACGGGAATGAACACGGCAGCACACGGCACGGCGCGGACGGTGGCCGCGGCGCTCGTCGCCGGATTGCTGGCGGGCCTGCCGGCCGGCCCGGCCGCGGCGAACGACTGGCCGAGCTGGCGCGGGCGCGCCCAGACCGGCGTCTCGGACGTGACCGGGCTCGTCTCGAGCTGGTCGCCCGACGGCGAGAACCTCATCTGGTACGACCGCTGGGTCGGGCGCTCGACCCCCGCCGTCTTCGACGGCCGGGTCTGCGCCAACGGGCGCACCGGCGACGGCGTGGACGAGCAGGAGGTGGTGGCCTGCTGGAACGCCGAGACCGGCGAGAAGCTCTGGCAGCACAACTACAACGTGCTGAACACCACGGTGCCGTTCAACCGGGTGGGCTGGGGCAGCGTGACCGGCGACCCCGAGACCGGGTACCTCTACGCCATGAACATCGACGGCCACCTGAACGCGTTCGACCGCGACGGGGCCGTCGTGTGGAGCTGGCGCCTCGCCGAGGAGCTCGGCCGGGCCTCGGGCTACGGCGGGCGCACGTCGACGCCGCTCGTCGACGAGGACCAGCTCCTGCTGAGCATCATCGGGGCGGGCTGGGGCAACCTCGGGGGCCCGCCCCGGCACCGCTACTTCGGCTTCGACAAGATGACCGGCGAGGTCCGCTGGCACTCGACCCCGGGCGGCAACGTCGCCTACATGAACACGCAGTCGGTGGGCGTGGTCGGGGTGGTGGACGGCCAGCGCCTGTGGATCGACGGCAACGCCGACGGCCACGTCTACGCCCTGAACGCGCGCACCGGCCGCAAGGTGTGGCAGTACCAGTTGAGCAAGCGGGGCATCAACGTCTCGCCGGTGCTCGCCGGCGACACCGTGTACGCGGCCCACAGCGAGGAGAACGTCGACTCGGGCATCATGGGCCGGGTGGTGGCGATAGACGCCACCGGCGAGGGGGACGTCACCGCCACCCACGAGCGCTGGCGCGCCGACGAGCTCGCGGTCGGGTTCTCGTCGCCTCTGCTGCACGACGGGCGGCTCTACGTCATCGACAACTCCGCCAACCTCTTCGCCCTCGACGCCGCGACCGGGGCCGTCGCGTGGGAGCAGAGCGTCGGCACGGTCGGCAAGGCATCGCCGGTGTGGGCCGACGGCAAGCTGTTCGTCACCGAGACCAACGGCAACGTCACCATCCTCGAGCCGGGGCCCGACGGGGCGACCGAGCTCGACCACGACGAGCTGGCGGTCGAGGACGGCCGCTACGCCGAGATCTACGGGTCGTTCGCGGTGGGCTACGGGCGGCTCTACGTGACCGCCGAGTCGGGCATCTACGCCATCGGCGACCCCGACGCGCCGTTCGCCATGGCGCCGGGGACCGCGCCCGAGGGGCCGGCCGAGACCGCCCCCATGGACGCCGCGGCCAGTCTGCAGGTGGTGCCGGCGGAGGTCATCGCGTCGGCCGGCGACACCGTCGAGTTCCGCGTGCGCGCCTACGACGAGAACGGCCGGTTCCTCGGCGCGCGCGACGCCGCCTGGTCGGTCGACGGCCTCGCCGGGGCGAGCGTCTCGCCGGAGGGCGTGCTCGCCACCGACGCCCGCGCCACGAACCAGGCCGGCACCGTCACCGCCAGCGTGGGCGAGCTCAGCGCGGTGGCCCAGGTGCGGGCCTACGCCCCCCTGCCGTGGTCCGAGAACTTCGAGAGCGGACGCCCGCCGTACTGGATCGGCGGCGGCGCCAGCCTCGCCGTCGAGGAGCTCGACGGCGACCAGGTGTTCCGCAAGGGCGCCTCGCGCACCGGCATCCACCGCCACGCCACCTACCTCGGCCCCACCGACATGTCCGGCTACACGGTGCAGGCCGACGTCAGGGCGTCGCAGTGGCGCCGGCGGCGGCCCGACATCGGGCTCATCAACAGCGGCTACACGATGTACCTGCAGGGCAACCGGCGCAAGATCCAGATCCAGTCGTGGGCGGCCGAGCTGCGCATCCGCGAGGAGGTCGACTTCGAGTGGGAGGCGGAGACCTGGTACCGCCTGAAGCTCCGGGTCGACGTGGACGGCGACCGGGGGCTGGTGCGCGGCAAGGTCTGGCCCCGCGACGAGCCCGAGCCGGCCGAGTGGACGATCACGGCCGAGGACCCGATGCCCAACCGCAACGGCAGCCCCGGCATCATCGGCTACTCGCCCATCGACATCTACTTCGACAACGTCAGCGTGGTGGAGAACCAATGACTCGACACGGTGCAACCCGTCTACTGCTCGCGGGCCTCGCCGCCGCGGCGACCGCGGTCCCGGCCGCGGCCCAGAACGAGGTGGCGATGTTCGGCAACACGCCGTCCCGCAACATGGTGTCCGACGAGACCGGCGTCCCCGAGAGCTGGGACCCGCGGTCGGGCGAGAACATCCTGTGGACCCAGCCGGTGGGCTCGCAGGCCTACGGCGGCCCCGTCGTGGCCAACGGCAAGGTCTACGTGGGCACCAACAACGAGGGGGTCCGGAACCCCGCCTACCAGGGCGACATGGGCGTGGTGATGGCGTTCGACGCCATGACCGGCGAGTTCGTCTGGCAGATGGTGCACGAGAAGCTGTCGGCGGGCCGGGTCAACGACTGGCCGCTGCAGGGCGTGTGCTCGACCGCGTTCGTCGACGGCGACCGTGTCTGGTACGTCTCGAACCAGGCCCACGTCATCTGCCTCGACGCCAACGGGCTCGCCGACGGCAACGACGGGCCGTTCACCGACGAGCCCGGCACGGACGCGACCGACGGCGACATCATCTGGTCGTACGACATGATCGGCGAGCTCGACGTCTTTCCCCACAACCTCGCCACCGGGTCGCCGCTCGTCATCGGCGACGTGCTGTTCACGGTGACGAGCAACGGCGTCGACGAGGGGCACGTCAACATCCCCTCGCCGTTCTCGCCCCACGTCATCGCTCTCGACAAGAACACCGGCAAGCTGCTGTGGGAGAACACCGACGTCGGCGAGGGGGTGCTGCACGGAAGCTGGACCAACCCCGCCTACGGGGTCATCCAGGGGCGCGCGCAGCTCATCGTCGCCGGGGGCGACGGCATCATCTACAGCCTCGACCCCGAGACGGGCGAGCAGCTCTGGCGGTTCGACTGCAACCCGCCGGACTCGGAGTGGATTCTCGGCGGGCGCGGCACCCGCAACAACATCCTCGCGACCCCCGTGATCTGGGAGGACAAGGTCTACGTGGGGGTCGGCCAGGACCCCGAGCACGGCGAGGCCCCCGGCCACTTCTACGCCATCGACGCCACAGGCTCGGGCGACGTCACCGACACCCACAAGGTGTGGAGCCGCGACGGCGAGGACTTCTACCGCACCATGTCGACGGCGGCCATCGCCGACGGCGTCCTCTACATCTCGAGCCTCTCGGGCTTCCTGCACGCCCTCGACCCCAACACGGGCGAGTACCACTGGACCTACGACACCTTCGCGGCCGTCTGGGGCTCGCCCTTCGTGGTCGACGGCAAGGTCTACCTGGGCGACGAGGACGGTGACATCGCAGTCCTGCGGGCGGGCACCGAGATGGAGCTGCTGGCCGAGGTCAACATGGGCGCCTCGGTCTACAGCACCCCGGTGGTGCGCGACGGCGTCATGTACCTGCTGACCCGCAACCGCCTGTGGGCGGTGCAGGCGGGCGCGCAGTCGGAGCCGCTGGGGAACTGAGCCCAGGCGGATACGGGCGGGAAAGAACGACGGGCGCCCTGCCGCGGCCAGCGGCAGGGCGCCCGTGTTGCGTACGGCAAGAGGCAGCAGGGTCTGCGCGGGCGCCGGTCCCGGTCGGCGCGGTTCACCGGACAGACAGCGTCAAGTGGCGAGTCTTGCGTGGCAGGGAGTCAGCGCCTTCCGCGGATGGCGCCGACTCCCCTGGCCAGACTCGTTCGTCGAGGCGAGCGGAACCGCAGGCGACCGTCTCCAGCTAGTCCTGCTGCTGTTGCTGCTGCTCGGCCGCGGCCCGCGCCTCCTCGGCGCGCGCGCCCGCGAGGATGTTGAACAGGCCGTAGTTTCCCTCGTGGCAGGCGTGCTCGAAGAGCGGCCCGCGCGACCTCGTCATGGGCATCTCGGCCGTCCAGGGACGGGCCCAGGTCGCCGGGTCCTCCACCGTGAACGTGTAGAGGATGTCGTCGTCGGCCACCCGCGTGAACCGCTCGACCACGCGCATCCGGTCGCTGGACCCCCGGAACGGGTTCTTGCCGTTGATGTTGGTGGTCTCGACGACGAGCGTGTCGCCCTCCCACCGGCCCCGCGACACCCCCATCCACTGCCGGGTCGCCTCGGGGGCCCGGGGACGGTCGTCGAGGGGGATGATGCGCACGTTGTGGAGCTGCTCGAGCAGGATCATCACGTGGTCGCGGTTCTGCACGATGTGGAAGTTGGCGTTGTAGCCCGCGTTCAGCATGGGCGGCCCGGCGCTGCCGGTGATGATGCAGCGGGCGCCCAGCGGCAGGTTCTCGGCCCGGTCGTACTGCCCGCCCCTCGCCTCCCGCGCCGCCCGGCGCTCGGCCGCGCGCCACCGGCCCTCGGCCGTCACCGGCGGGAGCCGCCCGTCCGGGGGGTCGACGATCAGCGACGTGCGCAGGTTCGACGTCATCGTGGACTGGCTGCGGTCGAGCCCGAACTGCGTGAAGTCGTAGTGCACGTCGGGAATCGTGCCCGGCGTGGTCAGCGACGACTCCCGGCCCGCCCTCCCCTGCCAGATGGCCGCCGCCTCCTCCTCGGTGTAGAACGCCTTGTCCACGTCCCGGGGCCGTTCCAGCGGCGTGTAGGTCTGGTTGGTCCAGAACCCCTGGAGGTCGGGGTGACCGTACTCCGTGCGCGGGGCGACGTAGTCGCCCTGGGCGCCGGCCGAGCCGGCGGAGCAGACGACAACCGCCGCGACGGCGGCCAGGACGCCGAACGAGACGAGGGATTGTCGAGTCACGTGACGTCTCCTTGTCATCGCGTGAGGGGCCGGCGGTCCCGCCCCGGGTGCACGATCACGACGGTTATACCAGATCGCGGACGGGCGCGGCGCGCACGACTTCGCGCAGCCGGTTCGGTGACCCTGCGGTTCTCCGGCGTACCTGGGCGTGGCGGAAGCCCCCGGTCAACAACAGCACGCTGACCGTGTCTCACACAAGGAACCGTCGCCTACATGTGCGAAGCCTGTGAGAGCGATCCTCCTCTACGGGACGCCAGGAGTCTGCGCCACAGAGCGCTTCGCGCCGGATCGGCTCCTGCATGAAGGGGTTGGAACTGCTCCCGACCCCTTCATGTTGGGGTGAGGATTTCCTGCGGCGCAGACGCCTACTAGTGGTGCGTCACGTCCCAATCTTCGGATACGGATATGGGTTTGGGGTCCGCAATCGTTGACGAATCACCGCCCACGAACCCGAACATTCAGTCATGACGCAGCACTAGTCCCTGGCCACGGGCACGAGCTGCGTCTCGCGGCGCTCGCCGTCGCGCATGAAGACGACGGCGGACGGCTCGTCGGCCTTGAGCAGGTCGAGGGCGCCCATGTAGTCGTAGATGTTGCCCACGGTGACCCCGGCCATCTCGACGATGATGTCGCCCGCCTCGAGGCCGGCCCGCGCGGCCGGCCCTCCGGCCATGACCCCCGACAAGCGCAACCCCTCGATCTCGGCCCCGTAGTCCGGGATGGTGCCGGTGGTGATGCGGGTCATCGCCCGCCCCGGCTGCTCGGTCCGCTCGACCGCCACGAAGTCGGGGGGCTCGGGCTCGTCGACGAGGCGCGCCGCCACCGCCGCGCCGTAGCGGGCGGTCCGCTCGAGGTCGGGGAAGTTGATGGTGTCGGCGTCGTCGCTGGGGCGGTGATAGTCGGGGTGGCTGCCGGTGAACAGGGCCAGGCTCGGCACGTCGGCCTCGATGAAGCTGATCGAGTCGGTCGGCAGGTAGGGATCGGTGACCCGCTGGAGATCGAAACCGAACTCGCCGTTCACCTCGTCGACCAGGCCCGGCCAGACGCTGCTGCTGCCGAGCCCTTGCGCCGTCAGCGCGTTGTCGCGCATGCGCCCGACCATGTCGAAGTTGACGTAGGCGGCGACCTCGTCCATCGGCAGCGGTCCGTTCCTCGCGAACTCGGCCGAGCCCAGCAGGCCGATCTCCTCGCCCGACCAGAAGGCCAGCACCACCCCGCGGGCGCGGTCGCGGGCGGCCAGCTCGGCCCCCGCCGCGAGCACCGCGGCGACCCCCGACGCGTTGTCGTCGGCCCCGTTGTGCACCTCGCCGGCCGCGTCGGCCCCGGCCAGCGAGCCGCTCTCGCCGCGCCCGAGATGGTCGTAGTGGGCGCCCAGCGCGACGTAGGGCTCGTCGTGCGGCTCCGCCGTCGTCGGCGGCAGATAGCCGACGACGTTGTAGCCGGTCCGCCGCTCGCGGCTCACCCGCGCGTCGACGGTCACCTCGACGGGAAGCTCGAAGCCGGCCACGTGGGGGTTCCCGTCGTCGAGCTCCCGCTGCGCGTCCTCGAGGGTCCGGTCCGGCACCCGCTCGAAGAGCGCCTCGGCCACGTCGCCGGTCACGCTGAGGGCGGCGATGCCCGAATCGGCGACGGCCGCGTCGGCGGTCATCCGCACCAGCCGGCCCGCCCCCGGCGACCGGGGACCGGTCACCACCAGCATGCCGCGCGCCCCCCGCTGGCGCAGCGCCGCCGCCTTGAACCGCAGGTCCGAGTAGCGCGAGAACAGCGCCCGCAGGTCGCCCTCGCTGTCTTCGGGGAAGTACCGCAACACGAGCACGATCTTGTCGGCGACGTCGAGGGTCGCGTAGCTGTCGTAGCTGAACCCGTCGGTCTCCGGTATCACCAGCCCGTAGCCCGCGAACACCAGCGGCCCGCTTGCCGTCGTCGACTCCGAGAACGAGAGCCCCCGCACCGAGTCGGCGAAGTCGCGGCCCTGCCCGTCCGCGGTCTCGAGCCGCAGGGTGCTTCCCCCGTCGCGGGCCGACCCGGTGTACTCGAACGGCAGGCGGTAGTCGCCGACCCCCGGCAGGGGCCCCGCCCCCATCGCCTCCAGCTCGGCGATGATGTGGTCGGCGGCCTTGCGGATGCCCTCGCTGCCCGTGAACCGCCCCTCCAGCTCGTCCGAGGCCAGGTACTCGACGTTGGCCCGGATCGACGACGGCTCCCCGTCCGTCCCGGACTGCGCCGACGCCCCGCCCGACGCGAGGGCGAGAACCGCGAGAATCACACCGACGACGTTTGCCAACTTGGTCATCTGTCCACTCTGCTCCATCCGCTGCCACGGACGCACCGACAGGCTCTACGCTTGCCCCGGCACAGACCGGGATCGTAGCCCGGCGACGACTGGCCGCACAAGGCAGCCCGGTGTGCGTCGCGACGGCCGGCGACCCGCCGGCCGTCCGGAGCCGTCGTCACCGATCATGCGCGTCGGCCGTCCCGGGCGGGACCTCGCGACCGGCGCACCGGCGCCGCATTGTCCGGGCCTTCCCACCGTGGTAGAGTCGGCCGAAACAGGTATCACTGGGACGCGCCCATGAGAGTTGGACTCCTCGCGGCAGGCGGCGTGGCGGCGTTCACGGCGAACGTCTGGGCGCAGGCGACCGCGCCGGCTTCGCCCGTCCCGGAGGCCCGCGCCAGCGTCATGGCCGCGGCGGACGCGCGGACGCTCCTCGACCGGTACTGCGTTCGCTGCCACAACCAGCGGTCGGCGATCGGGCGCGACACCGGCGTCATGTGGGACGCCGTCGACCTGGCCGGCGTCGCCGACCACGCCGAGGTCCTCGAGCGGGGCGTGCGGCGGCTGCGGGCCGGCATGATGCCGCCGGCGGGCTCGCCGCGCCCGGACCCCGAGACCTACGCCGCGCTGACCGAGTGGCTCGAGGCCGAGCTCGACCGCCACGCGGTGCGCCGCCTCCCGCCGCCCGGCCTGCACCGCCTGAACCGCAACGAGTACGCCAACGTCGTCCGCGACCTGCTGGCGGTGGAGATCGACGCGGCGCGGCTGCTGCCCGCCGACGACTCGAGCCGGGGGTTCGACAACCAGGCGGGGACGCTGAGCCTGTCGCCGGCCCTCATCGAGGCCTATCTCACCGCGGCCGCCCGCATCAGCCGGCTCGCCGTCGGCAACGTGACGACGCCGACCCAGACCGTCTACCGCGTCGCCGAGGACGCCACCCAGAGCTACCACGTGGCGGGGCTGCCGTTCGGCACGCGGGGCGGGCTGCGCGTCGAGCACCACTTCCCCGCCGACGGCGAGTACGTCCTGCGGGTGGTGCCGGTGAACATGGGCAACATGGGCAACACCCGGCCCTTCGGCGAGGTCCGCGGCGAGCAGCTCGAGGTCCTCCTTGACGGCGAGCGCGTGGCCCTCGTCGACTGGGACGACGCCCTGGGGGTCGGGCAGTTCGGACGCGGCGCCCGCGAGCTCGCCATCGACCTGCGGCTCCCGGTCGCCGCCGGCCCGCACACCGTGGGCGTCACGTTCCTCGCCACGAACCTCGCCCCCGGCCTCGATCTGAACGACGCGTTCCTGCGCAGCACCATCGAGACGGGAGGACTCCCGGGCTTCACCTTCCATCCCCACGTCGGCAGCCTCCGCATCGACGGCCCCTACGACGCGGCGGGGGCCGACGACACGCCGAGCCGCCGGCGCATCTTCGTCTGCCGCCCGAGCGGCGACGACGACGAGGACGCCTGCGCCGAGGAGATACTGTCGACCCTGGCCCGCCGCGCCTACCGGCAGCCGGTGAGCGCCGCGGACCTCGACACCGTCATGAGCTTCTACCGGCTGGGCCGCGACGGCGGCGGCTTCGAGGCCGGCATCGAGATGGGCCTGCAGCGGATTCTCGCCGACCCGCGGTTCATCTACCGCGTCGAGGTCGAGCCGCCGGACCTCGCGCCGGGCGACGCCTACCCCGTCGGCGACCTCGAGCTCGCCTCGCGGCTGTCGTTCTTCCTGTGGAGCAGCGCCCCGGACGACGAGCTTCTCGACCTCGCCGAGCAGGGCCGCCTGCGCGAGCCGGACGTCCTGGACAGCGAGGTGCGGCGGATGCTGGCCGACCCGCGGTCGGCGGCCCTGACCGCCAACTTCGCGGGCCAGTGGCTGACCCTGCGCGGCCTCGAGAGCCACGTCCCCGTCGTCGAGCGGTTCCCCGACTTCGACGACAACCTGCGGCAGGCGCTCCGCCGCGAGACCGAGCTCCTCTTCGCGAGCCTCGTGGACGAGGACCGAAGCGTGCTCGATCTCCTGACCGCCGACTACACCTTCGTCGACGAGCGGCTCGCCCGCCACTACGGCATCCCGGACGTCGCCGGCAGCCGGTTCCGCCGCGTCGTGCTCGGCGACGCGCACGACGCCCGGCGCGGGCTGCTGGGCAAGGGCGGCATCCTCACGGTGTCGTCGCAGCCCGGCCGCACGTCTCCGGTGCAGCGGGGCAAGTGGGTGCTTCAGAACCTGCTGGGCGTCCTGCCGCCCGACCCGCCCCCCGACGTGCCCGACCTGCCGCCGCCGGCCGACGACCCCGCGGGCAACACCCGCGAGCCGACGATGCGGGAGAAGATGGAGGCGCACCGCGGGAACCCCGCGTGCGCGGCGTGCCACCGGCTGATGGACCCGATCGGGTTCTCGCTGGAGAACTTCGACGCCATCGGCCGCTGGCGCGACCACGAGCAGGGCGTCCCCGTCGACGCCGCGGACGTGCTGTACGACGGGCGGGCCATCGACGGCCCGGCCGGCCTCAGGCGGTACCTGCTGCGGTACTCGGACCAGTTCGTGCGGACGGTGACGGAGAAGCTGCTGACCTATGCCCTCGGGCGGGGGGTCGAGCACCACGACATGCCGACGGTCCGGGCCATCGTGCGCGAGGCGGCGGCCGACGACTACCGCTTCACGGCGCTGGTGCTGGGCGTGGTGCGGAGCGACGCGTTCCGGATGAACGAGAAGAGCGGAGACCCGGCGGCGGCTCGCCCCTGACTACGGAAGGGACCGCTCTCGCTCGGCCCGGATGAACGAGGAAGAGCGGCGGCTGGGCAAGCAGGGAGGCTGAAGATGTTCATCGCGAAGCGGCGCGTGCCGCGCCGGACGGTCCTGCGGGGGATGGGCGCGACCATCGCGCTTCCGCTGCTCGAGGCGATGGTGCCGGCGGCAACGCCGTTGCGGGCGGCGGCGCCGACGCCGACGCGGTTCACCGGCATCTTCATCCCCCACGGCGCCGCGCCCGGCTACTGGATTCCCGACGCGGTCGGCCGGGACTTCACGTACCCGTACATCTGGGAGCCGCTCGAGCCCTTCCGCAACCAGGTGGTCCTCACGAGCGGGCTCTGGTCGCGCTCGGCCGAGTCGCCGCCCGGGGTGACGGGGGCCGACCACTTCGTCGCGGCGGCCTACCTCTGCGCCGACAAGCCGAAGAAGACGACCGGCGCGGACATCCGCGCCGGCACCACCATCGACCAGCTCATCGCGCGGCGCATCGGCCAGGACACGCTGCTGCCCTCGCTGCAGCTCGCGGTCGAGGACCCCGGCGCCAACTCGAGCAACTGCGGCGAGGGCTACAGTTGCGCCTACACGAACTCCATCTCGTGGCAGACGCCGACCCGGCCCCTCCCGATGGAGATCAACCCGCAGGTGGTGTTCGAGCGGATGTTCGGCGACGGGAGCACGGCCGAGGAGCGGCTCCGCCGCCGCGCGCAGCAGCGCAGCATCCTCGACTCGATCACCGAGAGCCTCGCCCGCCTGCGGGTCGACGTGGGGGCCGGGGACCGCGTCCGGCTCGACCAGTACCTGTCGGACGTGCGCGAGATCGAGCGGCGGCTCGAGGTGGCGGCGCGGGCGTCGGTCGAGACCCCGGACGTGACGATGCCCTGGGGCGTGCCGGCGTCGTTCGACGAGCACATCAGGCTGCAGCTCGACCTGCTGGCCCTCGCGTTCCAGGCGGACATCACCCGCGTGGCCACGCTGCTCTACGCCCGCGACCTGACGGGCCGGGTCTATCCCGAGAGCGGCACCAACGTCAGCTTCCACGGGGCGTCGCACCACGCCGAGGAGCCGAGCCGGGTGCGCGAGTACGCCATGCTCAACCGGTACCACGTGGCGACGCTGGCCCGCTTCATCGAGAAGCTGCGCACGACGCCCGACGGCGACGGGACCCTGCTGGACCATGCGCTCGTGCTCTACGGCTCGAACATGGGGAACTCGAACCAGCATCTGCACTACGACGTGCCGCACGTGCTGATCGGCGGCGCCTCGGGGCAGCTCGCGGGCGGGCGGCACCTCGCCTACCCGCAGCGCGGGGTGACGAGCGGGAACCTGCTGCTCAGCATCACGGACATGTTCGGCGTGCACCTCGACCGCATCGGCGACAGCACGGGCCGGCTGGCCGACCTGTGAAGGCGCCGAGCCGCCGACGAGTCGGCGGGTGGCACGCGTCCGGCCCCTGGATTCCCTCGCCGGCGCCCAGGCAAGGCAGGGTCCGTCGGGGTCGTCGCGGCAGAAGCGTCCGCCGCAGGTTGCCGTACCGGGCGCGAGGCGCACCGCCGGCCGCCGGAGGACGGAACGCGAACACCCCGTCCGCGCGTACGGCCCGTTCGATCCGACCGGGCGCACCACCGATGGTCGGAAGATGACGGCAAACGGCCACGGACGAGGCAGAAACCAGGGGAACACCATGCAGCGCCGAGACATCCATCCTTCCACCGCGGTGCTCGCGGTGCTGCTCGCGGGCGGGGCCGGCCTGTCGGCGTCGGCGGCCGAGCCGCCGCTGATCGAGGCGGTCCGCGGCGGCGACGCAGCGGCCGTCGGCACGCTCCTCGACGAGGGAGCGGACGTCGACGGGCGGGCCGCGGACGGCGCGACGGCGCTCCACTGGGCCGCC
>JAJEEA010000229.1 GCA_022821235.1 Vicinamibacteria bacterium | reverse complement strand
GGCCCTTATGCGGTTTTCAATCAGCGCTCTGTTCGTCGTGGGCGTACTGGCGCCAGGAGCCATCGCCCAAGCCCAAGCGCCGGCGCCCGAGCCTCCGGGCCTGGACGATCGCGCCGCCGCGTACCATGCCTTCATCCAGGGTCGAACCCTCGAGCGGGAGGGGCGGATCGAGGAGGCGATCGACGCCTATCGGCAGGCGGTCGAGCTCGATCCCGCGTCGTCGGGGATCTGGACCGAGCTGGCCGGCCTCTACGCACGCCGCAACCGGCCCGACGAGGCGATCGAGGCCGGGAACGAGGCCCTCGACCGGAATCCGGACGACCGCGAGGCCCACCGCACCCTGGGCCTCGTCTACGCGGCCCGCGTGGAGTCCCGGGAGGCCCCGGCGCAGTCCGACGTGGACCTGGCCATGGACCACCTCGCGCAGGCGCGCAATCCGCAAGCGCCCGACGTGATGCTGGCCATCACCCTGGGGCGGCTCTACCTCTCCACCCGGCAGCCGGAACCGGCGGTCGAGGTGCTGAGCGACATGCTCGACTTCGAGCCGCGGTTCGCCGACGGCCAGATGCTGCTGGCCCGTGCGCACGAGGCCCTCGACCAGTGGGACGAAGCCGTCGCCGCCTACGAGCGAGCGGTGCTGTACAGCCCCCGCCGGGCCCGGTACCGCCGCCAACTCGCGAATGCGCTGGCCAACGCGGGGCGCGCCGACCGGGCCGTCGAGGTGCTCGAGGAGCTCGTCCAGCTCAGGCCCCGCGACACCGAGGGCTGGTATCGGCTGGCCGGCCTCGAGCTCGAGGCCGGCGACTTCGACGCCGCCGAGGCCGCGGCCCGGCGGGTGGTCGAGCTCGAGCCGGACGAGCTGCGCGGCGCCTACCTGCTGTCCCGGGCCCTCGGCGGCAAGCGGCGCTATCGCGAGATGGCGGAGGTCCTGGCCCCGGTGGTGCAGCGGGCGCGGGCGGGCGGCGTCGAGCCCCGCCAGTTGGCCGGACTCCTGCAACAGTTGGGTTTCGCCCGGCAGAACGGCGGCGACCTCGACGGCGCGGCCGAGTCCCTGGGCGACGCCCTCGAGCTCGTGCCGTCCAACCTGGGGCTGCAGGCGCAGCTCGTTCAGGTGTATCTCGAAGCGGGGCGCCTCGACGAGGCGGGCGAGCTGGTGGCCGAGATCCGGAGCCCGCGGCGCGACAATCTCGCCCTGATGCGGCTCGACGCCCAGGTGCTGTCCGCCCGCGGGTCGGTCGACGACGCGGTCTCGTTGCTCGAGCGGGCGCGTGCGCGCTACGAGAACGAGCCCATCGCGCACGTGGCCCTGGCCGGGCTCTACAGCCAGCACGACCGGGTCGACGAGGCGGTGGGCGTCCTGCGGGCGGCCGAGGAACGGTTTCCCGACAACACCCTGATCCTGTTCCAGCTCGGCGCCGTCTTCGAGCGCGGCCGGCGGTTCGAGGAGGCGGAGGGCGCGTTCCGGCGCGTGCTCGAGCAGGACCCCGACGACGCGCAGACGCTCAACTACCTGGGCTACATGCTGGCCGAGCGGGGCGAGCGGCTCGACGAGTCGGTCGACCTCATCCGCCGCGCCCTCGAGCTCGATCCCCACAACGGGGCCTACCTCGACAGCCTCGGGTGGGCCTACTTCAAGCAGGACGAGCTGGAGCTCGCCGAGTCGCCCCTGCGCGCGGCCAGCGATCAGTTGCCGCGGAACTCGGTGGTGCAGGACCACATGGGCGACCTGCTGTTCCGCTTCGAGCGCTACGCGGAGGCCATCGACGCGTGGGAGCGCGCCCTCGCCGGCGACCGCGAGGGGGTCGACGCGGCGGCGCTGGAAGCCAAGATCCGGGACGCGCGGGCCCGTCTGGACCCGGACCGCTAGGCGTCTGCGCCGTGGAGCGGCGCCGGCGCCCGTGGTGTCGGCCGGGCGTCCACCGGAGCCGAAGGCGGCGACGGGCGGGGCTTGGCTTCGGGCGACGGGCGCCCCACCGGCGGGTCGAACGGTTGCGGCGAACGATGAGCGGTCTTCGCGTCCTCTGGATCTGCTCCGCCGCCGCCCTGGCGGCCGGCTGCGGCTCGACCCGGCTGGTCCTCCCGGACGGCCCCGGCTCCCCCTATCCCGGGTTCGAACGCCTCTTCGCCGCCGCGGTGTCGGAATGCCGGAGGGTGCGGTCCGTCGAGGCCCTGATCCGGCTCAGCGGCCGCGGCGGCGGCGCCGCGTTGCGGGGGCGGGTGCGGGCCGGGCTGGCCGAGCCCGCGTCGATGCGGCTCGAGGGGCTGGCCCCGTTCGGCGCGCCGGTGTTCTACCTGGTGGCTTCGCCGGGGGACGCCACGTTGTGGCTGACCCGGGAGGCCCGCGTCGTGACCGGAGTGCCCGCCCCCGATCTCCTCGCGGGCCTGACCGGCATCCCGTTCGGGCCGGACGACCTGCGGGCGGTTCTGACCGGCTGCCTCGTGCCCGATCCGCGGCCGATCGCGGGGCGGCGCCTCGGCGACTGGATCGCCGTCGACCTGGCCGGCGGCGCGGTGGCGTGGCTGCGCGAGATCGAGGGCGAGCACCACGTGGCCGCGGGCACGCGGGACGGGCTGACCATCGAGTACGGCGAGTTTCGCCGCCGCCTGCCGCGGCTGGTGCGGGTGTCGTCCGCCCCCGCGGGAGGGGGCGGGGGCGAGCCCCTCACCGACCTGACGGCCCGGCTGTCGCAGGTCAGCCTCAACGTGACCCTCGGGGCCGAGGCGTTCTCCCTGGCCGTTCCCGCGGACGTCGCGCCGGCGACCCTCGAGGAGCTGCGCGGCGCGGGTCCGCTGGAGGTCCCGGTCGAGCCGACATGAGCGCGCCGCCGGCCCCCGGGCCCCTCCGGCGGGTGACGCTTCGGGCCCACGCCAAGATCAACCTCGACCTGCGGGTCGGCGGCCGGCGCCGCGACGGCTTCCACGACCTGCGGACCATCCTGCAGTCCATCGAGTTGCACGACACGCTGACGCTGCGGGCGGTCGAGGGGGAGTGCCGCATCCGCTGCTCCACCCCCGGCGTGCCCCCGGGGAAGGACAACCTGGTGCACCGCGCCGCCCAGGGCCTCTGGACCGAGCTGGGCGGGGACGGCGACGTTCGCGGCGTCGCGGTGACCATCCGCAAGCGGATTCCCGTCGCGGCGGGGCTGGGGGGCGGGACCGCCGACGCGGTGGCCGCGCTGCGGGGCCTGTGCCGGCTCTGGGGACGGACGCCGCCCCCGGCCCGGCTCCACGCGCTGGCCGCCGAGGTGGGGTCGGACGGCCCCTTCTTCCTGGTCGGCGGGACCGCGCTCGGCGTGGGACGCGGCGACGACGTCGACCCGCTCGCCGAGCAGGCCCCGCGGTGGGTGGCCGTGGCCGTCCCCCCCGGCGGCGTCTCGACCGCCGCCGCCTACGGCTGGCTCGACGAGGACCGGGCCGCCACGGGCCGGGGACGGGCGGCGCGGGCGGCGCCGGCGGCGCG
>JAJEEA010000550.1 GCA_022821235.1 Vicinamibacteria bacterium | reverse complement strand
CCCGGCCGGCGCCGGAGGGCCCGCCGGACAAGGGGCGAGTCCCGCCGCCGGAGACGCGCGCGCCGCGTGCCCGCACTGCGGGGCGGCGCCGATCGTCGCGGTGTTGCGCGACCTGCCCGAGGCCCGGGGCCGGCGGACCCTGCTCTGCTCTCTCTGCCTGACCGAATGGGGGTTCCCCCGGACGCGCTGCCCCGCCTGCGGGGAGGAGCGTCCCGACCGGCGCCCGCACCACGTCTCCGAGTCGTGGCCGCACGTCCGCGTGGAGGAGTGCGGGTCGTGCCGCACCTACCTCAAGGCGATCGACCTGCGGGAGGCCGGCCTCGCCGTCCCCCTCGTCGACGAGCTGGCGTCGGTCGAGCTGGACCTGTGGGCGGCCGGGCAGGGGCTCTCGAAGCTACGGACGAACCTGCTGGGGCTGTGACCGTCCGGCTCCGCGGGTGACGCCCGGCGGCCGTAGTTGCTAGAGTAGTCGGATATCGGTTCTGCGCCGTCGAGGGGCACGCCCGTGACGCGTGCCGGACGAGAGAACCGCCCTCACCGCAACGAGGGGTTCCGAATCGGCGCGTCGCGATACGGGGCCGGGGAGACCGGATGTCGAAGGACGAGCTGCACATTTCACTGTCGCCTCCACGGTTGTCGGCGCTTCGCGACGTCTCCCGGATGGTGGAGACCTTCGGTGCCGTGCACAGGCTGGACGAGTCCAGGGTCTACATGATCAACCTGGCCCTCGACGAGCTGGTCACGAACTCGGTCAACTACGGCTTCGACGGGGTCGCCGAGCCCAGGATCGAGATCACGCTGTGGAGCAGCGGGCGGTTGCTGGTCCTGACGATCACCGACAACGGGCGCCGCTTCGATCCGACGGAGAGGGCCCGCCCGGACCTGTCGTCGCCGCTCGAGGAGCGGCACCCGGGGGGGCTGGGGCTGCACCTGGTCCGCACGTTCGCCGACCGCGTGACCTACCAGTACACCGAGGGCGAGAACCGGTTGACGCTGGAGCACAGCCATGCGCCGGTGGAGCGGCCCGAGGAAGCGGACAGGCCGCTGGAAGCCGAGGTCGCGGAAGAGCGGCACGCGGGCGTCCTCGTGCTGTCGCCCGTCGGCCGGCTGGACAGCGCGAATGTCGACGCCTTCGAAGCGAGCGTCATGAAGCGCATCGGCGGTGGGGAACGGCGCCTGGTCGTCGACTTCAGCCGTCTCGACTTCATCAGCAGCTCGGGCCTCCGGGTGCTGCTCCTCGCCGCGAAGGCGCTGAAGGCGGGCTCGGGCGCCCTGGTCGTCTGCAGCATGAAGCCGCACATCGAGGAAGTGTTCCGGGTCAGCGGCTTCGATCGGATCATTCCCGTGAAGGCGACGCGCGCGGCGGCGCTCGAGTCGTGCGTCTGACGGGGAGCGCCCGATGCCCTGCCGGCGCCGGGCACGATTGAAGCGACACGAGATCTGACGGATGGCAGACGCGGGGCCGGCCATCGACCACGCGGGCGTCGAACCGCCCGACGGCATGAAGCACGTCTGCGTGTACCTGGGGGGGCACGTCGGCTACCGGAAACGGTACGTGGACGAGGCGGAGGCCCTGGGCCGCCTCATGGCGGCCGACGGCGTGGGACTGGTCTACGGCGGGGCCCGCGTCGGCCTGATGGGGGTGCTGGCCAACGCCGTGCTGTCGAACGGCGGCTTCGCCACCGGCGTCGTCCCGCGGCAGCTCGCGTACCAGGAGCTCGCGCACGAAGGGCTCAGCCGCCTCTACGTCGTCGACACCATGCACCAGCGCAAGTACAGGATGCAGTCGCTGTGCCACGGGTGCCTGGCCCTCCCCGGCGGCTTCGGCACCATCGAGGAGATCTTCGAAGCGCTCACGTGGGCGCAGAAGCCGCTGCTCCTGCACGAGAAGCCGTGCGTCTTCGTCAACGTCGACGGCTACTACGACCACCTCTTCCGCTTCCTGGACCACGCCGCGGCCGAGGGGCTGCTTCTCGAGAGCAACCGCGCGCTCGCCCGGCAGGCGCCGACCGCGACGGCGGCCCTGCGAGACATCCAGGCGGCCTGGGAGGCCGAGGAGGAGGCCCTGCAGCAGATGCTGCGCGAGTACCGGCGGTGACCGTCACCGGCGCCGTCAGCCCCCGGCCGCCGCCGGCCCGCCGCCGCCCGCTCCCGCCTCCTCGTCCTCCAGGACCACCGCGGTGCCGTAGGCGAGGAGCTCGGCCGCGGCCCCCATGATCATCGACGTCGAGAACCGGAGCGAGATGACGGCGTTGGCGCCCAGCTCGTGGGCCTCTTCCACCATCCGGTCCAGGGCCTGCTCGCGCGACTCGGCGAGGAGCTTGGTGTACTCGGCGACCTCGCCGCCGACGATGTTGCGCAGCACCGCCATGATGTCCTTGCCGAGGTGGCGCGTCCTGATCGTGTTGCCGCGCACGAGTCCCACGGTGCGGGCAATCCGCTTGCCCGCCACTCGATTCGCGGTGACCACGATCATTTGTGCACCTCGCGGTAGCGGTCGGTCTTCGCCGCCTTCAGCCGGTCGAGCAGCACCCCGAAGAACAGCAGCCCGAATCCCGTCGCCCCGCCCAGCAGCAGGAGCCGCTCGACGAGGTTCTCGGTCTCCTGCCAGCCTCCCCACAGGGCGTAGCCGATCAGGATGACCGCCCAGGCGGTCGCCAGCGGCCATCCCAGCCCGACCAGGAGCCGGCTCGACTCCGTTCGCGGGGCCTCCGACCACTCGTCGTCCCGCGGCGTCTCGAACGTCGACGTCATCGTCGCCTCCCGCACTGCGCGCAGGTCATCGACCACCGCCCGGCACCTGGCGCAGCGCTCCAGGTGCACCCTGACCCGCTGCTCGTCGCGCTGGACCAGCGCCCGGTCGACGTAGCCGGAGAGCAGGGCCTCGTCGAACGTCCGCCCACAGGGCTCAGGCATGACGTCCTCCTTCTTCGAGCCGCGCCCGGAGCTGCCGCCGGGCGCCGTGCAGCCGCGACATCACCGTCCCGATGGGGATGCCGAGCACCTGCGCGATGTCGCTGTAGGACAGGTCGTGGAAGTCGCGCAGCACGATGATCTCGCGTTTCTCGGCGGGCAGGGCGGCGAGGGCGCGCCACACGCGCGCCTTCAGCTCGCGGCGCTGGAGATCGGCCTCCGGCCCCGGCTGCGGCGTGGCCAGTTGCCCGACCAGGGCGTCCGACTCGCCGATGTCGTCGCCCGGCCGCCGCTGCCGCCGGCGCCAGAGGTCGCGCACCTGGTTCCGCACGATGGTGAACAGCCAGGGCTGCACGCGGCGGGTGGCGTCGAAGCTCTTCAGGGTGGTGAAGAACCGCAGCATCGCGTCCTGGGTCACGTCCATCGCGTCGTCACGGTTGCCCAGCAGTTGGAGGGCCAGCAGGTACGCGGCCCGGCGATGGCGCCGGGCGAGGGCGTCGCACGCGGTCGGCTCGCCGGCCTTGGCCTGGTCGACGAGCTGCCGGTCGGACTCGGCATCGCCGGCGACCATCGCCGGCGCCGCGGACTCGACCATCACGGTATTCACTATCCCCTCCTACGTATCGGCCGCTCCGTTATTCGCGGCGGCCGGACACGGCGCGATCGGGCGCCCTGGTCGGACCTACGGCGAAGTCGGGGCCGAGGTTCCCCCGAGTCGGCGGCTCGACGACGGGCGTCGGGACCGCGGTTTCCTGCCAACGCCCGGTATGACCCAGGATTGCACGCAAATCGCCGGCTTCGGCTGTAGAGGGCCCGATCCGGCCCGATACAACACGGTGATGCTGTGGTTCTTCAAGGGGGCCGAGGGGCCGCCCCGGTTCATCGGCATCCACTGCGACTCGCGTCCCGAGGCCTGCGAGCTCGTCGTGCTGTATCCTGACGGATCGGAGGAGAGCGAGCACTACGACGACCTCGCGGCCCTGACCGAGGCGGCCAGGAAGCTGGGCCGGGACCTGATCCGCCTGGGATGGGAGCCCTGCCCCACCGCCGCCACCCCGACCCGCCGCGAGAGCTGAATCCCCACGCTCCTGCGCGCATGAACGTGTTCCTGGTCGACGGGACCTACGAGCTGTTCCGCCACTTCTACGCGGTGCCGCCGGCCACGGACGTCGACGGGCGGGAGGTCGGCGCCGTCCGCGGCGTCCTCGGCTCGGTGCTGTCGATGCTCGAGGACGACGTGACCCACCTCGGCGTCGCCACCGACCACGTCATCGAGTCGTTCCGCAACGACCTCTGGCCGGGCTACAAGACGGGAGACGGGGTCGACCCCGCCCTGCTCGGCCAGTTCGGTCTGCTCGAGGAGGCCCTCGACGCCCTCGGGGTCGCGGTGTGGCCGATGACGGATCTCGAGGCCGACGACGGGCTGGCGTCGGCGGCGGCGCGCGCGGCCGGCGACGCCCGCGTCGAGCAGGTGTTCATCTGCACCCCCGACAAGGACCTCGCGCAGTGCGTGACCGGGAGCCGGGTGGTGCAGTTCGACCGGAGGGCGGGGGCCCTGCGGGACGAAGAAGGCGTGCGGGCGAAGTTCGGGGTGGCCCCGGCGTCGATTCCCGACTACCTCGCCCTCGTCGGCGACGCCGCCGACGGCTTCCCGGGGTTGCGGGGGTGGGGCGCCAAGTCGACGGCCGCGGTGCTCGGGCGCTACGGGCGCATCGACGCGATACCGGACGACCCCGCCGACTGGGACGTCCCGGTGCGGGGGGCGGGCCGCCTCGCGGCCGAGCTCGCCGGCCACCGCGACCTCGCCCGGCGTTTCCGCGAACTCGCCACGCTGCGGACGGACGCGCGGCTGTTCGACGCCGTCGACGATCTGCGCTGGCGAGGGCCGCGCCCGGCTCTCTTCGACCTCTGCGCCCGGCTCAACGTCCCCGGCCACTTCGAGCGCGCCCGGGCCCTGGCCGATCGTTCCGCCGACCCGTGACGGCCGCCCCCGGCGCCAGCCCCGGCCCCCCCGCCGACCCGTGACGGCCGTCCCCGGCGCCGGCCCCGGGCTGCCGC
>JAJEEA010000010.1 GCA_022821235.1 Vicinamibacteria bacterium | reverse complement strand
ATATCATCATCTTCCGAATTGGCCCGAGGAGCGGACTCGTCCGTTGATGGAGAGGTTCGGAAGCTTGCTTATGGAACAGGCCGTCTATCAAGAGGTCTTCGGTTTGATTTGACGGCCTCAAAATGAGGGGATTCATGAGGTGTTGCGGTCCAGTCGGATGGATCGGCGGCGGGACGAAGGGATCGTCGGGCCGCCGGCACGGTGCTCCGAAGTGCGGGGGCAATCGTCGGATCGCCGCGCCTCGGCGGTGGCGGCAGCGACACGGCTAGCGGCCGGCCTCGATTTCATGATGGTCGCGAGCTCGCCCGTCGTCGGGGGGCTGCCTGATGACACGCAGGCACGCGGCCTTGAGCTCGGAGACTGGCAAGCTCTTGCGCGTACGAGATGGCCTCCTCGCGATAGGTCCCTGTGTACACTATCACGTGTACATGACGATTACGCGATGTCCGTGGAAGACGAGGATCGGACGGGCGGCTTCCGGCGGCCGGTTGGCCGGACGAGGTCAGGATGCGGCTCGTCGAATCGCCTGATGAAGGTCCCAGTCCGCCTGCAGCCTCATCCAGAACTGGGGGGACGTCTTCAGCAGCCGGGACAGGCGTAGCGCGGTGTCCGCGGTGATCCGGCGCTTGCCGAGCACGACTTCGTTGAGACGATTCGCAGAGATTCCGAGGCGCTGGGCGGCGGCGGCCTGCTGAAGGCCCAGCGGCTTGAGGAACTCCTCGAGCAACATCTCGCCGGGCGGGATGGGGGGTCCCGGCCAGTCGGGCTCTCTAGTGATAGTCCTCGATTCCGACTTGGTGGGCATGGCCGTTCTCCCAGCGAAACGTGACGCGATACTGGTCGTTGATCCGTATGCTGTGCCGACCGGCCCGGGTTCCCTTCAACGGCTCCAGGCGGTTTCCGGCGGGGATTCGCAGGTCGTCCAGCCGGGCCGCCACGTCGAGGGCCTTCAGCTTGCGCTGCGCGACGCGCCACAGGTCTCGCGGCAGGCGGCGCGCGTGACGCGTGTTGCGTTCGCGGAACAGGTCCACGGCGGTCTCATCGGCGAACGACTGAATCATGCACCCGGCAAGCTACACGTTACACGTGTATCGTGTGGCCCGTCCAGTCTTGCGGCCGCCGTCGGATCGGGCTCGCGCTATCATGTGAGGGCTGGGGAGCGGGGCTCGGCGCGGGGTTCGCACACGTGCCGTTGGATGAACGCGGCGGGCGGCGGGCGCCGAGACACGGGCAGGACCGAGGCAGGGAGGGACATCTCATGACACGTGGTCATCTCGCGGGCGCGCTGGGGGTTCTGGTGTTGACGGCGTTGGCGGCGGGGCCGGTCGGCGCGCAGGACGCGCTGCGGACGGCGTGGGGGGCGCCGGATCTGCAGGGGGTCTGGGACTTCCGGACGATCACCCCGATGGAGCGGCCGAGGGACCTCGCGGACCAGGAGTTCCTGACGGAGGAGGAAGCGGCCGAGCGCGGCCAGGCGGCGGTGGCGCGTAACGAGGACCTCGCGAGCCGGGAGGCGCGGCGCACCGAGATCGACCCGAGCGGGAACGTGGACCGCGGGGTCGACGGGGCGCCGGGGTCATACAACAACTTCTGGTTCGACCGGGGGACGTCGGTGATCGCGACGCGGCGGACGTCGCTGGTCGTCGACCCGCCGGACGGCCGCATTCCCGCCCTCACGCCGGAGGCCGAGGCGGCGCGGGCGGCGGTGGCGGAGGCGCGGGCGAACACCGGCGCTCACGAGCCGACGCCGGGGGGATGGGTCGACGATCTCGGCCCGAACGGCCTGCAGGTGCGCTGCATCACCGGGTTCAACTCGGGACCGCCGATGACCCCCGGCGGCTACAACAACAACTTCCAGCTCTTCCAGACGCCGGACACCGTGGTCCTCTACAACGAGATGAACCACAACCCCCGCGTCGTGCCCCTCGACGGCCGTCCCCACACCGGCCTGCGGCAGTGGGCCGGCGACTCGCGCGGCTACTGGGACGGCGACACGCTGGTGGTCGAGACGGTGAACTTCCTGCGCGAGACGAGCTTCATGCGCGGGGGCGCCAGCGCCGACCTGCGCCTGACGGAGCGCTTCACCCGCGAGGGGCCCGACCTGCTGCGCTACGTGGTGACCGTCGACGACCCGTCGACGTGGACGCGGCCGTGGACCTACGAGGTGCCGATGCAGCGCAACCCGGACCCCATCTTCGAGTACGCCTGCCACGAGGGGAACTACTCGATGGCGGTGATCCTGGAAGGCGCCCGCCGGCGCGACCTGGCGGCGGAGGCGGCGAAGTGACCGGCCGCGAGGAGCCTGCGCCGTAGGACGGTGCGGGCTCCCGTAGGGTTGAGGCCGAAGGCGACGATTGGCGGGCTGGCGGCCGGCAGCCGGCGTGGAACCCCGCGTTGCGTCGAGCGGCACGGCTCGAGCGTAGCGGGGACTTGCACCACGGGCCTTGCGGGAGGAGACCGATGCGGAATCGGATTGAAGGCGAGGATCGGCGGTCGGCGATGGTGCCCGGTGTTCCAGCGGTCGCGCGGAGCAGGCGGTCCGTTCCAGCGCTCGGGTGGCTGGCAGCGGGGCTGCTCGCCGCCGCGGCGGCGTCCGCCGGCGCCCAGGGCGGTTCGTCGTCGGTCACGCTGTCGGCCGACACGCCGGTGGCGGTCACCGGCGGGCTGGTCCAGGGCGCCGAAGCCGCCGTGGCCGGCGTCGTCGCGTTCAAGGGAATCCCGTTCGCGGCGCCGCCGGTGGGGGATCTTCGCTGGCGTCCCCCCGCCGCGGTCGTGCCCTGGGACGGGGTGCGCGATGGGGGCGAGGCAGGGGCGATCTGCGTCCAGGGCGGCGGGCAGGGGGTCGACCAGAGCGAGGACTGCCTCTTCCTGAACGTCTGGGCCCCGGCGGAGACGGCCGAGCCCCTGCCGGTGCTGTACTGGATCCACGGCGGCGGCTACACCGGCGGCTCGGGCTCGACCTCCATCTACGACGGCGCCCGCCTGGCGTCCGAGGGCGCGGTGGTAGTGACCATCAACTACCGGCTCAACGTCTTCGGGTTCCTCGCCCATCCCGCCCTGTCGACCGAGTCGCCGCACGGCGCCTCGGGCAACTACGGGCTCCTCGACATGGTGGCGGGCCTCGAGTGGGTGCGCGACAACATCGCGTCGTTCGGCGGCGACCCCGGCCGCGTGACCATCTTCGGCGAGTCGGCCGGCGGCGGGGCGGTGATGTCGGTCATGCTGATGCCGCAGGCCGAGGGCCTCTTCCACCGCGCCATCGCCCAGAGCAACTGGATTCATGGCTGGGACCGGCCCCTCGCGGGCGACGCCGCGGACCTGACGCCGGCCGAGGCGCAGGGGACGGCCGTCGCCGCCGCCCTCGGGGCCGGAGACCTCGACGCGGAGTCGGCTCTCGCGGCGATGCGGGCGGCCTCGGCCCCGGACGTGCTGGCCGCGATCGGGGCGGGGGCTGGCAGCCCGTTCCTGCGCACCGGCCACGTCTGGGCGCCGAACGTCGACGGCTGGGCGATTCCCGACGACCCGCTCGCCATGTACGCCGAGGGCCGGCAGCATCCGGTGCCCCTCGTGGTGGGGATGAACGGCAACGAGGGGTCGCTGATGACGCGGGGGTTCTCGATGGAGGGCGCGGACGCGTTCACCGCTCACGTCGAATCGGTGTACCCGGACGACTTGGCGGCCGAGCTGCTGGCCCACTACGACGACACCTATGAGACGATGCAGGAGGGCTTCGACTACCTCGTCCACGATCTGTACTTCGCGGGGCCGGTGCGGGCGCACGCCAGGCATCAGTCGGCGGTTGCGCCGGTGTGGATGTATCATTTCACGCGCGTGCCTCCGACCCCTTGGGGCGAGACCCTGGGGGCGCATCACGCGGCCGAGCTCGTCTACGTCTTCGGAACGTTGACGAGGACCGACGAGCCCGGCGAACGGCCGCTCGGGTTATCCCCGCTCGGCGACTTCACCGAGGTCGACATCGGGCTGTCGGAGACCATGCGGGCCTACTGGCTGCGGTTCGCCGCCGGCGGCGACCCCAACCGCCCCGGCCTGCCGGCGTGGCCGGCCTGGGAACCGGCGTCCGACCGGCACCTGGAGCTGGGCGTGGAAGTGTCGGCCGGAGACGGGCTGCACGTCGACGGCGCCGCGCTGTGGGACCGGTTCCAGGCGCAGCGCCGCGGGGAGCGTTAGCCCGCGGCGAGTTCCGCGTTGGGCGAGCGCAGCCGGGCTTTCGGCCACGGGTTCCTGGCCGCCGCGGTGCCCCGCGGTCGGCGCCCGGTAGCGGCGGGCTTCGCGGGGCTGGCGGGCAGTTGCGGGTCAGGCGGCCGACCCTCGGGGTCCGCGAAGCTGCGCGGGGACCGAGGGTAAACGCCGCTCGCCCGGCCGGCGTTTGAAGGGTTGGATGCTGCGACCAGCGCGACCGCGCGACCTGCGGTCGCGCTGGAGTCTCGTTGGCGCGGAGCTTCCGCGCGGAAGGCGGCTGGGCGGCCTCTCGGTCGCGTGGTGAGTTCGCTGTCGCGGAACCTCCGATGCGGCGACCCCCAGAGGCCGGCTGAAGGCCCGCGCGGGGCCGAGAGCACGTAGACGGGACTGAAACGTAGACGCGATACGGGACTGAAACGCAGAACCGCGATACGGGACCGAAAGGATGAAGGCGATGAAGAACGGCACGTGGACACGTCTCGGAACCCTGCTGCTCGCCGCCGGTGTCGTCGCCGTCGCCCCGTCCGTGGCGGCCGCGGCCGAGGAGGCGGTGCCGACGTTCACCAAGGACGTCGCCCCCATCTTCCAGGCCAAGTGCGAGGCGTGCCATCGGCCGGGCTCCATCGCGCCGATGTCGCTCGTGACATACCAGGAGTCGCGGCCGTGGGCGCGGTCCATCAGGGAGCGGGTGGAGACCCGCCAGATGCCGCCGTGGCACATCGACCGCACCGTCGGCATCCAGGCCTTCCAGAACGACCGGTCGCTGACCGATGCCGAGATCGACACCGTCGTCCGCTGGGTCTACTGCGGCGCGCCGCGCGGCAACCCCGCCGACATGCCGGCCCCCGTCGAATGGCCCGACGAGTCGAAGTGGTACTTCGCCGAGCGGTTCGACGGGCCTCCCGACCTCGTCATCGAGTCGGCGCCCTTCACCATGCAGGCCGAGGCCAACGACGCCTGGTGGAAGCCGCGGTCGCCGACGGGGCTGACCGAGGACCGCTGGGCCCGGGCCATCGAGATCCGCCCGAAGACGGTGGCGGGTCGCAAGATCACCCACCATGCCATCGCCCGGCTCGTGCAGGAGGAGACGGATCCGGCGATTCGTCAGGCCAACGCCGCCGCCGGGTTCGACCGGTCGCGCACCGCCGGCACCTTCATGGAGTGGGCGGTCGGCAAGCAGGGCGAGATCATGCGCCCCGGCGCCGGCAAGCTCATGCTGGCCGACTCCGAGATCCAGTGGGACATCCACTACTCGGCGGCCGGCGAGGAGATCACCGACAGCGCGCAGCTCGGCGTCTACCTCTATCCGAAGGACCAGACCCCCGAGCACCGGCAGGTGCTGCACATCATGGGGGCCGGCGGCGTCGACATCCCGCCCAACAGCATCTCCGTGACCGAGGGCTTCTTCCCGCTGCAGCGCGGCGCCCGCATCGAGAGCTACCAGCCGCACATGCACCTGCGCGGGAAGGCGATGTCCATGGAGGCGATTCTGCCGACCGGGCGCCGCCAGTTGCTGAGCCACGTGGGCGACTTCAACTTCAACTGGCACAACACCTACGTCTACGACGACGACTCGGCGCCGCTGCTGCCCCGGGGCACGATGATCAAGGTGACCGCGTGGCACGACAACACCAGCGCCAACCGGGCCAATCCGGACCCGGACGTCTGGGTCGGCTACGGCGACCGCACCGTCGACGAGATGGCGCACGCGTGGGTCAACGTGACCTACTTCGACGAGGACGACTACGCCGAGGAGGTCGCGAAGCGCGAGGCGGCGCTGGCCGCGCGCGGCGACGACTAGGCGCGTCGAGATTCCGTAGCGGGGCGCCGCCCTGACGACGGGGCGGCGCCTTTCGCGTCTCTGGAGCACTTCCCATGCATTCGTTCCGTACCGTGACCGTTCTCGCGGCCATCGGCGCCGTCGCGATCCTCGCCGCTTCGGCCGGCGCGCAGCCGCCCCGGACACCGCTCGCCCTCGAGCCGCGGGGCAGCACCGGCGAGGCGATCTGGCCCGCCTACGAAGGGTGGTCGCGGAACGCGGACGGGAGCCTCACGCTGCTGCTGGGCTACTACAACCGGAACGACGAGGTGGTCGAGATCCCCGTCGGCGAGGACAACCGCCTCGGGCCGGGCGACGCCGACAAGGGCCAGCCGACCCGCTTCCTGCCGGGCCGGAACTGGGGCGTGTTCTCGATCGCGGTGCCCGAGGACCAGGCGGAGCAGAGGCTGACCTGGACCGTCCGGGTCAACAACCAGCTCTCGGAGATCGCGTTCTGGGCGAACCCCGCCTACTACACCGACCCCTTCCTCAACCGGGCGAACGGCAACGTGCCCCCGACGCTGCGGATCGGGGCGGACGGGGCCGAGCTGCAGGGGCCGCCGCACGGGGTTGCGGCGACCTGGTCGACGACGGTCGGCGAGCCGCTCGGGTTGCTGGCCACGGTGACGGACCGGCCTCTCACCATCGAGCCCGAGCAGCGCGCCGGCCGCCGGCGCCGGCCTCCCCTCAGCCTGACCTGGAAGAAGTACCGCGGCCCGGGCGACGTGACGTTCGCGGCGGAGGGGTTGGACGCGGGACCCGAGCTCAGGCACACGTTCGAGGAGATCGACGGCGGCGAGACGCTGACCACCGCGGTGTTCGGCGAGCCGGGCCGGTACCGGCTGATGGCCACCGCCAACGACATCTCCGGCGACGGCGGCGGCGGCGACCAGTGCTGCTGGACGACGGCCCACGTCGACGTCGTCGTGACTGATGCCGCGCGGTAGGAGTCTGCGCCGTGGAACGGCGCGGACTCCTGGTAGGGTCGGTTGGGCGCCAAGCGGAGCCGCCATGCGACGATTGGCAGGCCAGGGTCCAGGGTCGCCCGAATTCCTGCGGACCGGCGGGGCCCGGACGGTGGAGCCGCGGGGCGGCCGTGCCGTCCGGCCAGGTCGTCTGCGCCGCAACCGGGTGCGGCTGGTTCAGGGCAACGGGATCCATCGAGCCGGAGCCGAGTGCGTCCAGTCGCCCGTCGACGGCGGCCGGCCGCTGTTCGGCCGGTGCGAGAAATCGAGGAGGAGAGCGATGAACGTGCAGAAATGGACGGCGGCGAGCCTGGTGGCGGCGCTCGCGGTGCTGGGCTTGGCGCCCGAGGCCCGGGCGCAGGGCGAGCAGGTGTGGTACGAGGTCGACATCGTGCAGGTCAAGCCCGACCGGCTGGACGACTTCAGCGAGCTCTACCAGGACGAGATCAACCCCGCCCTGCAGCGCGCGGGCGTGCCGTGGCGCTCGGCGTGGGTGACCGGCGCGTTCGGGTCGCTCTACGAGCGCACGTTCGTCCACCCGCTCGACGGCTTCTTCACCCTGGATGCGGGCGGGCCCATGGCCCGGGGGTTCCGCAGCACGCGACAGCTCGACCGGGTGCTCGAGCGGCTTCGCGACTACACCGACGCCCGCCAGAGCTACGCGGTGCTCTACCGCGGCGACCTGAGCGTCGAGTCGGACGACGTCAGCGGCCTGCCCATCGCCCGCGTCACCAACCTCGAGATCGCGCCCGGACAGACGCCGGCGTTCGAGGCGTTCCTGCGGAACAACCTCGACAACTTCCGGCAGGCCGGGGTCATCTTCGGCATCTACCACCGCCAGTTCGGGCCGGGGCCGGTGGTGTGGCAGATCGTCGAGAACCTGCGCAACTACGACGAGCTGTCGCGGGGCGGCATTCTCCGGGCCTTCGGCGACGCCGACGCCGCCCGCGCCCTCGACGAGCTGAGCGGCGTCGTCCTCAGCGTCGAGCGGACCGTCCTCGAGTACGACGCCTCGCTGAGCTACCGCGGCGCCGGCCTCACGCAGTAGCCGCCGGCCGTCACCCCGCCGCCCGCTCCGACAGGTAGTGATGCCACAGGATGCGGGCGGCGACCGTCCTCCACGGCGCCCAGCCCGCGGCCATCTCGCGCAGCCGTCGGTCGTCCGGCCGTTCCTCGAGCTGCTTGACCTGCTGCGCCGCCGCGGCGAGCGCGAGGTCGCCCTCGGGCCAGACGTCGGGGCGGCCGAGGGCCGTCATCAGGTAGATGTTGGCCGTCCACGGTCCGATCCCGCGAATGCGCATCAGCCGCTCGCGGACCGCGTCGTCGTCGGCGCGGCCCAGGGCCTTCAGGTCGAGGTCGCCGTCGAGGATGCGGCGGGCGATCTCCTGGCAATAGCCCGCCTTCTGCCGGCTGACCCCGGCCGCCTTCAGCACGGGCGCGCTGAGGGCGGCCACGCGCTCGGGGGTGACCTCGCCGCCGCAGGCGTCGCGCAGCCGGGCGAAGGTCGTCCGGCCCGAGGCGAGCGACACCTGCTGCTCGAGCACGATCTGCACGAGGGCCGCGTATCCCGGCTTGCGGGTCCACAGGGCCGGCGGGCCGAAGCGCGTCACCACGTGCCCGAGCTGCGGGTCGGCGGCGGCGAGAACCGCTACGCCCTCGAGGAACCGCGCCCGTGTCAGCCGCTTCCGCGAGAGGGTGTCCGATCGAGGCTTCATCGCGCGGCTCGGCTCCCGTCCGCAGCGGGTCCGCCCGCCCCGCGGGTCACACGCGGTTCCCGGCGGCGCGGACCGGTGCGGGTCGACGGCGGCCGCCCGGGGTTCCTGCGACCGGAGGTCATCCGCGGCTCCTGACGGTCCGGAACGGTGCCGGCGCGGGCCGGGCGCGGCCTGGACGACACCCCGAGGCGCGGCCCGCGGCGACCGGGTCGGCGACGACCGCGCCCGTGCCGGCAGGTAGAATCGGCGCAAGGCCATGTTCGTGCTGCCGCTGGGGGACGAGCCCAACCCGCCCGGTACGCCGTTGTTGACGTACGCCCTCATCCTCGTCAACTGCGCCGCCTACGTCTTCATCACCCTGCCGCTCGGCTCCGTTCGTCCCGAGTGGGCCGACCCGATGGTCCAGGAGTATCTGCGCGCCTGGGTCGATGCGCTGGGGGAACCGGTCTCGCGCGGCGACGTCGCGGTGATGTACCAGCAGCTCACCGCGTACGACCTGTTCGTCTACCGGTGGGGGTTCCGGGCGGCCGAGCCCGGCCTCGCGACCCTCTTCACCGCGATGTTCCTGCACGCGGGGTTCCTCCATCTCCTCGGGAACATGCTGTTCCTGTGGATCTGCGGCGACAACGTCGAGCACCGGCTCGGCCGGGCCCGGTTCCTCGCCGCCTACGTCGGGACCGGGATCGCCGCCACCGCCTTCCAGACCCTGCTGTCCGGCCGCACGGACGCGCCCCTGCTCGGCTCTTCGGGCGCCATCTTCGGCCTCGCCGGCCTCTACTTCGTCTGGTTCCCGCGCAACCGCGTCCGGCTCTGGGTGATGGTGTTCCCGTTCTTCATGAACGTCGTGAGCATTTCCGCCCGCGCCGTCCTCGCCTTCTTCGTGCTCGTCCAGAACCTGCTGCCGTTCCTGGTGTCGGCGGGCGTGGGGGCCGGCGGCGACGCCCACGGCGCTCACCTCGGCGGGTTCCTCGTCGGTCTCCTCGCCGCCTGGGTCGTCGACCGCAGGCGGCGGTCCGCGCCGGTCGGGGCGGCGGACCACGACGCCGCGCCCCCGCCGCCCGGCACCATCGCCGCCCTCGTCGAGGACGGCGACTTCGAGGACGCGGCGAGGCGCTACGTCCAGTTGTCGTCGGCCGAGACCCGACGCCTCCTCGGCGAGCGGCACTCGATGATGCTCGGGACGTGGATGGCGGCCGGGCCACATCCCCACGCCGCCCTCGCGCTCTTCGAGCGGCATGTCCGCGACTATCCGGTGTCCCCCACGGCCGCCGAGGCGCATCTCGCGGCGGGGCTGCTCCAGGTGCGCACCTTCGGCGAGCCCGCCGCGGCCAGGCAGCACCTGCTCGAGGCCCTCGCCCTCGACCCCGATCCCGAGACCGAGGAGCAGGCCCGCGAGGGGCTGGCCGAGGCCGAGGCCATGGAGAGGTTCCAGCTCAACCGCCTCTGACGGTATAATAGGCGTCTTGCCATTGGTGGGAGGTCGTTCAATGGTAGGACACGCGGCTCTGGACCGTGGAATCGGGGTTCGAATCCCTGCCTCCCAGCCAAACCCGTCCCCGTAGCGTTTACTGCCGCGACCCTGCTGCACCAGCCGTTCGCTGCCGCGGCCGCCGTTGCCGCGTCGCCCGGCATCCGTGATACGAGGATCCGCCTCGTTCGGTCGCCGGGCATCTGCGCCGAGTTGCGGCGGGGGCTGCCGGTCGCAGATCCCTCTCCGTGCCCCCCCGGAGATCGTCGCCTGCGGCTCCGATCGCCCGCTCAAACCCGCCCTCCGGAGTCCGCCCGTTCTACGGCGCAGACTGCGGGGGCGGAATCCGCATGCTCTCCATATGCAAGATAGACACCGACGTGGCCTTTCCCTCGCGTGAGGGCGACGGCGATCGGCGGACCAACTCACCCGCCCGCAATGCCTGACCGGCAGAGCACATTCGCAGGCGCGACCACGTCCCGGTCGTCTCGCGCCCGATGATCGCGCAGGGCCATTTGCGCGTTCGCCGTCACTCCTCGTCCGGTAGCGCGAAGGCGATGAGCCTCGGGCCGCCGCCCACCGTCAGCGCGATGTACTGCCGGCCGTCGACCTGGTAAGTCATCGGGGTGCCGATGGCCCCCGACGGCAGGTCCACCGACGCCAGCTCCGCCCCGTTGGTCTTGTCGTAGGCGACGATGCGCGGGCCGCCGTCCGTCCCCCCCGCGGTCAGGCAGTAGATGAGCAGCGTCTTCGTCAGGAGCGGCCCGTTGATGGCGTTGTCGCCGCCGAGCGGGGGCAGGTCGAGGTCGCGCAGCAGGGGGTGGTTGCGGTAGCGGTCGCCGTCGCCGGTGGGCACCCACCACGCGTGCTCGCCGGTGTTCATGTCGATGGCGGTCATGCGCGAGTAGGGCGGCTTGACGAGCGGGAGCCCCTGGGGCATCTGCGGCTCGCGGCGGATGGCGCCGCCCCGGGCGAGCCGCTCCGCCTCGGGGGCGCCGTGGGTGTAGGCGACCGTCGCGCCGAGGGCGGGATCGGGCTGATAGAGGGAGACCACCGCGGTCCGGTTGCGCGACGGGACGTAGAGCATCCCGGTGTCGGGGTCGACGGCGGCCCCCGACCAGCCCGCGGTGCCGCCCGGGGGCGGGCGCATGAGGGTGCCGTTGGTGACGCCCTCGATGCGCCGGTCGAGCGGCGTGAACAGCGGCCCGAGCCGGAAGCCCTCGACCGCCTCGAGGGCCATCCGGCGGATCTCGGGCGTGAAGTCGACGAGGTCGTCGACGGTCACCCCCTGGTAGTCGAACGGGGCCGGCTTCGTCGGGAACGGCTGCGTGGGCGACACCACCTCGCCCGGCATGTTCGTCTCCGTCGGCACCGGGCGTTCCTCGATGGGCCAGATCGGCTCGCCGGTGACCCGGTCGAATGCGTAGACGAAGCCCTGCTTGCTGACCTGCGCAATCGCCTTGACGTCGCGGCCGTCGACGGTCACGTCCACCAGGTTCGGATGGGTCGCGAAGTCGTAGTCCCACAGGCCGTGGTGCACGGCCTGGAAGTGCCACACCCGCTGCCCGGTCTCGACGTCGACCGCGATCAGGGTCTCCGAGAAGAGGTTGTCGCCGAGGCGGTCGACGCCGTAGTAGTCGTTGGTCGTCGTCCCCGTCGGCAGGTACACGTGGCCCAGCTCGTTGTCGCCGGCGAGCATCGACCATACGTTGGCGTTGCCCGAGTAGCGCCACGAGTCGTTCAGCCACGTGTCGACGCCGAACTCGTCGGTGCCGTTGGGCACGGTGTGGAAGTCCCAGGCGTGCTCGCCGGTGCGGACGTCCCACGCGCGCACCCAGCCCGGCACCGCCTCCTTGGTGATGCGGCGGTCGGCGACGTGCGAGCCGTGGATGACCCGGTCGCGCACCACGATGGGCGGCGAGTGGATGCCGAAGAGCAGCGCGTTCAGGTAGTCGCGCTCGTCGCGGCTCGCCCGCGGCAGCCCCACCATGGCGTCGACCCGGCCGCTGCCGCCGCCGAAGTCGGGGCACGCCCGGCCCGTCTTCGCGTCGACGCAGATGAGGTAGCCGTTGCCGGTGCCCCAGAAGATGCGCTCGTCGCCGGCCCCGTCGGTCCAGTAGGCGACGCCCCGCTGCGACCACGGGTTGCTCATGGTCGGGGTGCCCTCCTCGTAGCCCTTCGGGTTGTGGACCCAGAGGGTCTCGCCGGTCGTCGCGTCGACGGCCACGCCCTGCGAGAGCGGGGTGTTGAAGTAGAGCACCCCGCCCACCATCAGCGGCGTCGCCTGCAGCCGGGACAGGATGGGCCGGTGGCCGGTGCGGTAGAGGTCGGGCGTGTCGGCGACGAGCGAGTCGACGATGGTGTCGAGGGGCGCCCACCACTCGCCGCCGCCGGGGGTCGAGCGGCTCACCATGCGGTCGACGGTGGTCCACTCCCACGCGATCTCGAGGTCGGCGAAGTTGCCGGCGTCGATCTGGTCGAGGGGCGAGTACTTGGTGCCGCGGACGTCTCCGGCGTAGCTGCGCCACTCGCCTTCCGACGTGTCGTAGGTCTGCCACGGGCCGGCGGCCTCGCCGGGCTGGGCGTGGGCGGTCGCCGCGGCGGCGGCGAGGAGGGCGAGCAACGTCATCGCGAGGAACGAGGGCGACTGGCGCATGAGGAACCTCCGTGTCTCGAAACCGACCTCCGGCGCCCGGTCCGTGGGCGTGGAGTGCCGGCGATCGTACAACGGTTCGGGCGCGATCCGATGACCCGCCCGTGGCGTCCGGTCGGGGGCGTTCCGCTCGTCGCCGGGTCGGCTCTCCTCCACACGCGCGATCCGATGCGCTGTCCCCCGCGCGGTCGGGGACGGCGAAATCGACCCTTCGGCTGCGACTTGGCGAAGTGCAGCCCACGAGTCCCCGCGCTGAACGCCGGGGCGCGCCAAGGCAGCTCGTCCGACTGGGTGTAGACTGGCCTTGAACGCCGACTCGGTTTCCCGTGAAGGGTGACCCCATGATGAAGCAGCCCAGTGCGCCGGCGGCGGTGGGATGTCTGCTCCTCCTGGCCGCGGCCGGCGCCGCGCCGGCGCAGCCGGCCCGGGATGAGCACCCCGACATCCGGCTCTTCCTGCAGGCCGGCGCGGGCGAGCCCGAGCAGGCCGAGTACGCCCTGGAGCAGCTCGGCGACCGGTGGCGGGACGGCTACGCGGGCATCGTGTGGGACATGGCGTGGCTGCAGCGCCCGCCCAACCTGCGGGGGTTCGCCCGCTTCTTCACCCTCGTCGGCTTCCTCGAGCAGCAGACCGGCCAGAGCCTCGGCGCCGACCTGCAGGCGTGGCAGCGGTGGATGTGGGAGCGGCCCTACGAGCCGCACCCCGACCACGGCTTCTTCAAGGGCCTCTGGTACCGCCAGATCGACCCGGGCTTCGCCGAGTTCTTCCCCCGCGGCGTGGAGTCGCGCATCCGCCTCGACGAGATCGAGTGGGGCGGCGTGGGGGTGAACGGCATCCCGCCCCTGGAGTACCCGGCGCGGCTCGCGGCCGGCGACGCCGACTACCTCGAGGACGACCACGTCGTGTTCGGCGTCGTGGTGAACGGTGAGGCGCGGGCCTATCCCAAGCGCATCCTCGCCTGGCACGAGATGGCCCTCGACCGCGTCGGCGGGGTCGAGCTGACCATCGTCTACTGCACCCTGTGCGGGACGGTCATTCCGTTCGAGAGCGAGCCGGACGGCCGCCACCTGAAATTCGGCACGAGCGGCCTCCTCTACCGCTCGAACAAGCTGATGTTCGACCACCAGACCAAGAGCCTCTGGAACACGTTCGAGGGGGTGCCGGTGGTCGGCGAGCTCGTGGGCAGCGGGCTGCGGCTGACCCACCGCGCGGTGGTCACGACGACTTGGGGCGAGTGGCGGCGGCGCCATCCCGCAACGACCGTCCTGTCGATCGAGACCGGTCACCGGCGCGACTACTCCGAGGGGGCGGCCTACCGCGGCTACTTCGGCACCGACGACCTGATGTTCCCGGTCTCGCGCCGCGACGACCGCCTCGCGAACAAGGAGGAGGTGCTGGTGCTGCGGCCCGACGACCCGGCGCGGGGCGGGGCGCCGGCCCCGCTCGCCATCACCGCCCGGTTCCTCGACCGGAACCGCTTGCATCACCTCGACCACGCGGGGCGCCGCCTCGTCGTGGTGACGAGCGAGGACGGCGCCAACCGGGTCTACGAAGCCGGGGACATCCGCTTCGCGCGCCAGCTCGGCCCCCAGCGGCTGGCCGACGAGGCGGGCCGGACGTGGCGGCTCACCGAGGACGGGCTCTCGCTCGACGCCGACCCGGACGTGCAGCGCCCCCGCGTCCCCGCCCACCGCGCCTTCTGGTTCGGCTGGTATGCGCAGTTCCCGGACACGGTGCTGATCGACTGACGCCGCCGGCGAGCGGATCGCCTCGGGACGACCAGTTCGCTGGTGTGCCCGGGCGCGGCTGGGTTCCGTATTCTGCGCGGAGTGGTTCGCTTGACCGCCATGTCGGGGACCGTGTAGCCCGTGTCGCCCCAGGACGGCGTTCCGCGTCGGGGCGAGCGGCATGGATCGGTTCGCCGCTTCGGGCCGGGCGGGCCCAAGGCGTGTTTCGGCGCTACGGCTACGTCCGCGGTCGTGGTTCCGATTCGAGGAGGGAGCGGTCTCGATGCGACGCATGCTCATTGTCCTGCTGGCGGCGGTTCCCGCCGTCTGGCTTCACCTCGCCGCCCCCCGGGTGCAGGGCGCGGAGCAGGCGCTCGCCGCGACCGACGCCGACCGCGCCGGCTGCGAGGCGCTCCTGCACGTGCGCAACCTCACCCTCACCTACGCCGGCCTCGCCGAGGCGGGCGGGGTCCCGTACTGCTACGTCAAGGGCATTCTGCCGCCCGCGATCCACTTCCACGTGCAGCTTCCCCTGCCGCGCGACTGGAACGGGCGGTTCCTCAAGTGGGGCGACGGCGGGAAGGACGGCGACCTCGACTTCGCCGACCACCGGGTGGCGGCCGGCTACGCGGTGGCCAACAGCAACACCGGGCACGACAACGGGGCCGAGCCCGGGTCGTCGTTCGCCCGCGACAACCGGCAGGCCGAGATCGACTTCGGCTACCGCGCCGTCCACCTGACGACGGCGGCGGGGAAGACGCTGGTCCGGGCCTACTACGGCGCCCCGCCCGAGTACGCCTACTTCGAGGGCTGCTCGACCGGCGGCCGGCAGGGGCTGATGGAGGCGCAGCGGTATCCCGACGACTTCGACGGCATCGTGGCGGGGGCCCCCGCCAACCACTACCAGGACATGAACGCGGTGCGGGTGTGGCTGCTGCAGCGGATGTTCCGCGACGACTTCGCCGGCGCCCTCGCGTTCGACACCGACGGCGACGGCCGGTTCGACAGCGTCCGAAAGCTGGAGATCCTGGCCGACGCGGTGCTCGCGGCGTGCGACGGGAACGACGGCGTCGCCGACGGCGTCATCGACGACCCGCCGGCGTGCGGCTTCGACGCCCGCCGCGATCTGGCCGAGCTCCGGTGCCCGGGCGACGTCGACGGCGACGCCTGCTTCACCGCAGCCCAGATCCGCACCGTGGCCGACTTCCACGCCGGCCCGCGCGATCGCCACGGCCGCCCCATCTACGCCGGCAAGCCGTTCGGCTCGGAGCGGCAGTGGGCCGGGCTGTTCGTCCCCTGGACCGGCAACGGCTTCGCCCCCGGCGCGGTGCGCCTGGGTGGCGACCATCTCAACTACCTGTTCTACGACACCGACCCCGGCGTCGCGCCGGCCGACCTCCTCGACGTGACGGCGCCGCCCGATCGCACCGCGACCCCGCCGGAGTGGGCGTGGTGGGAGTTCGACATCGATGACGTGACGGCCGGCAAGGGCGACGTCATGAAGGGGATCACCGACGCCGTCGACCCCGACCTGACCCGCTTCCTCCTCGAGCAGGACGGGAAGCTCATCGTCTACCACGGCCGGGCCGACGCCCTCGTCGTGCCGCAGCCGACGGTGACGTACTACCAGGACGTGGTGGACACGACGTTCAGGGGGGACGTGGCCGCCGCCCGCGGGCGGGCCCGGCTCTTCATGGCCCCGGGCATGAACCACTGCCGCGGCGGGGCCGGGCCCGACACCTGGGACCGGCTCGCCCCCCTCGTCGACTGGGTCGAGCGCGGCGTCGCCCCCGACGCCCTCGTCGCCACCCACGCGACCGGCGGCGTCGTCGACAACGAGCGCCCGATCTGCGCCTTCCCCGAGCGCGCCGTCTACACGGGACCGGCCGGCGGGGCCGACGACCCGGCGCACTGGGTGGCAGAGAACTTCACCTGCCGATGAGCGCGGCGCAAGCCGCGGAGCGGCAAGGGATGCCGCGGGAGTAGACTTGGCTCGTTGCGCGCGTCGACTCGTCGGCGCGAATCGTCGGTCGGCGCCTGTTTCGGTAGCCGCGTCTCTCGATGTACCCGGATCTGAAGGAGGCAGCCATGGCTGCAAGCCGCGTCGTGCCCGGTGTGACGTTCCTCATGGCTCTCATGGCGTTCGGTTTCCCGGCTCACCTGGCCGCGCAGCAGGAGGGCGCCGCGGCGACGATGCGGGCCCGGCCGGACTTCCGCACGGTGCGCCCGGTCATCCGCGGGCAGGACTACGCGGTCAGCTCGATGAAGGCGCAGGCGACGGCCGCCGCGGTCGAGATCCTCGATGCGGGAGGCAACGCCTTCGACGCCGCGGTGGCGGGGCAGGCGGTGCTGGCCCTCGTCGATCCGGCCATGAACGGCATCGGGGCGGATGCCGTGGTGCTGGTCTACGACGCGGAGGCGAAGCAGGTCTTCTCGATCAACGCGGAGGGGATGGCGCCGGAGCTGGCCACCATCGAGTGGTACGAAGAGCACAACGACGGCGAGCTGCCGCGCAGCGACGGGCTGCTGGCCGCGTCCACCCCGGGCGTGGTCGACGCCTGGTACCTCCTCCTCGACCGCTGGGGGACGATGACGTTCGAGCAGACGCTGCGCCGGGCCATCGCCGTCGCGGCCGAGGGGTTTCCGATCAGCGAGGGGCTGAGCCGGACCATCGCCAACTCGTCGAAGATCCGGAAGTACCCCACGACCATGAAGGTCTACTTCCCGGACGGCCGCGCGCCGGAGCCGGGCGAGATCTTCCGCAATCCCGACGCCGCCCGCGTGCTGGAGAAGATCGTGGAGGCCGAGCGCGAGAACGCGCACCTGGGCCGGTCTGCCGCGCTCGAGGCGCCCCGCGACCGCTTCTACAAGGGCGACATCGCCCGCGACATGGGCAGGTTCTTCGAGGAGAACGGCGGCCTCTACCGCTACGAGGACTTCGCCGCCTTCAGCGCCCAGGTGGAGACGCCGGTCTCGACCAACTACCGCGGCTACGACGTCTACAAGAACCCGTCGGCCAGTCAGGGGCCGGCCGAGCTGTTCACCCTGAACATCCTGGAGGGCTTCGACCTCGCGGCCATGCGCCACAACAGCGCCGACTACGTCCACACGAGCGCCGAGGCGCTGAAGCTCGCCTTCGCGGACCGCGACAAGTACCTCGGCGACATGGACGTCGTCCCCATCCCCTACGAGGGGCTGCTGTCGAAGGACTACGCAGCCGAGCGCCGCGCGCTGGTCGACCCGGACAAGGCGTCGCTGGAGTTCCGGCCCGGCAGCCCCGAGCGGTTCATGGAGAACCCGCCGCCGACCCCGGCCCACCCGCGCGTCACGTTCGCGGGGGACGCCGATCACGAAGGCGACACCAGCTACATCGCGGTGGTGGACGGCGACCGCAACATGGTGAGCTTCGAGCCGAGCCTTCACAGCGGCTTCGGGACCGGGGTGGTCGTCGGCGACCTCGGGTTCAGCTTCACCTGCCGGGGCGACTACTACTCGCTGGTCCACGGCGAGGCCAACGCCCTGGCGCCCGGCAAGCGCCCGCGCAGCACCCTGCAGAGCACGCTGGTCATGAAGGACGGCGAGCCGTGGGGCATCCTGGGCAGCCCCGGCGGGGACGACCAGATCATGCGGACGATGCAGACGCTGCTGAACATGGTGGAGTTCGACATGAACGTGCAGCAGGCGATAGAGGCGCCGCGCTGGTCGACGCGCAGCTTCCCCGCCTCGCCGTTCCCGCACACCATGTATCCGGGCGACCTGTCGGTGGAGCGGGGCATCTCGGCCGAGGTGCGCGCCGTGCTGGAGGCGAAGGGCCACGCGCTGCGGGTCCGGCCGGAGTGGTCGATGGGCTCGAACGCGGCCATCGTCGTGGACCACCGGAACGGCGTGCTGGCGGCCGGCGTCGATCCCCGGACGGAGGGCGTCGCCTGGGCGAAGTGATACGCCGCGGCGTTCGTGTCGAGGCGGCATCTTGGCGGCCGCGCCGCGGCGTTCGCAGCGGCGCGACCGGACGGCGGTGGATGGGAGTCCGCGTGCCGGGCTCCCGCATCGGGACGGGAGGTTCGACATGAGACGACGCGTGCTGGAGTCGTTCGGCGTCGCGGCGGCGGTGGCCGTCGTCGCGGTGCTTCTCCGGATGGCCCCGGTGCCGGTGGAAGGGCAGGCGCAGCAGCCGCCCGGCCGGCCCGACGCCACGCCGGCCACACCCACCCCGTGGGGCGAGCCGGACCTGCAGGGCATCTGGACCACCGACTTCGAGATCCCGCTGGAGCGGCCCGCCCGCTTCGCCGACCAGGAGTTTCTGACCGACGAGCAGCGGGCCGAGCTGGACCGGGAGCGGGCGCGCATCATCTACCAGGACACCCGGTACGCCGAGCGCGGCAGCGAGCAGGACGTGGGCGGCGCCTACAGCGCCGCGATCTACCTGTCGCACAAGTACATGGGCCGGCGGACGTCGCTGATCATCGATCCGCCCGACGGCCGGATCCCGCCCCTGACCCCCGAGGCGCAGGCGCGGCGCGACGCCATCCGCGAGTACCAGCTCGCGCTGCTGCAGGCCACCGCGGTCTGCCGCGACGACCTGCCGTCCTGCGCGGGCGGCACGTACGGGCCGCCGTCGCCGCGCCGGAACGAGCCGCCGCCGTTCTATCCGGCGACCGGCGCCGCGGCGGGCGGGTCGTTCAACCGGTCGGACGGCCCTGAGGATCGCGGCCTCGGCGAGCGGTGCATGTCGGCCAGGCTGCCCGACTTCGGGGGCGCGGCCGGGTACTTCCTGCAGATCGTGCAGTCGCCCGAGACGGTGTCGATCTTCTACGACACCGGGCAGGGGCAGGGCTGGCAGCGGGTCATCCCGGTGACCGACCGCCCGCACCTGCCGCCGCACGTCCGGCAGTGGTGGGGCGATTCGCGCGGCCGCTGGGAGGGCGACACGCTGGTGGTCGACGTCACCAACTTCACGCCCAAGACCGACTACCAGGGCTCGCGCGAGAACCTGCACCTGGTGGAGCGCTGGCGCCGCGTCGACTCCGAGACGCTGGAGTACGTCGTCACGATGAACGACCCGACGACGTGGACGGCGCCCTGGACCGTCGCGCTGGAGCTGAGCCGCCAGAGCGACCAGCTCAACCGCATCTACAAGGAGCCCCGCTGCCACGAGGGCAACTACGGCCTGCCGGCGCTGCTGAGAGGCGCGCGCGCCGAGGAGCAGGCGTTCGCCGAGGGCACCGGCCCGGATCCGGCGACGCTGTGCAGCGCCGGGTGCGGCGGGTTCGCCGCGGGCTTCGCCGACTCGGGCGACGAGGTCAATCCGCTGCGCCGGTGACCGGCGGCCCAGGGCTGCGCCGTGGAACGGTGCGGCCCGCGGGCGAGGGTTGGTTGGGCGGCGAGCGGGGCCGCGGGCGAGGCTTGACGCAGGGGGTTCAGCATGATGAAAGACCGAGTGATATACGGCGGCTCGATAGTCACCGCGGTGCTCGTGACGGCGGCCGTGACCGCGGTCATCACCGCGTCGATGACCGGCGCGGCCGGTCAGGACCAGGCGGCCGTCGCCGCCCGCACCGTCGACGGCCGGCCGGACTTCAGCGGCATCTGGCAGGCGAACAACGAGGCCCACTGGGACCTGGAGGCCCACGCCGCGCGTCCCGGCATGGTGACGCAGCCGGGCGCCTATCCGTTCGACTTCGTCGAGGTCCCGGCGGCGCCGGTGCTCGCGCTCGGCGCGGCCGGCGGCGTCCCCGGCTCGCTCGGCGTCGTCGAGGGCGACGGCCGCATCCCGTACACGCCGGAGGCGCGGGCCGTCAAGGACGAGAACGCGGCCAACTGGATCGACCGCGACCCCGAGCTCAAGTGCTACCTGCCGGGGATTCCGCGGGCGATGTACATGCCCTACCCGTTCCAGATCGTGCAGAGCACGAACAAGATCCAGATGGCGTTCGCGTTCACCAGCACCGCGCGCACCATCCACCTCGACGACGTCGAGCTGCCGCCCGACTGGACCTACATGGGGCACTCGGTCGGCCGCTGGGAGGGCGACACGCTGGTGGTCGAGGTCACCGAGTTCAACGGCAGGAACTGGTTCGACCGGGCCGGCAACTTCCACAGCGAGGCGCTGCGGCTGGAGGAGCGGTTCACGCCGCTCTCGCCCGACGCCATCCACTACGAGGTGACCATCGAGGATCCGAACACCTTCACCGAGCCCTGGACGATCTCCATGCCGCTCTATCGCCGGCTGGAGGAGAACATGCAGCTCCTGGAGTACCGCTGCATCGAGTTCGTCGAGGAGTTCCTCTACGGGCACGTGCGCAAGGAGCAGCTCGTCACGACCTGGGAGGGGGAGACGATCGCCGTGGACATCCGGCGGAAGGTGCCGCCGGGGGACGCGTTCTACGACTGGTATCGCAAGTGAGCCGACCCCTGTCGCCGGCCCTTGGCTCGGGACCGTCGCGCCGGCGGACCTCCTCGACGCGGCGGCACCGATCCGCCCACGCTCGCGACACCGAACAGGGACGCCACACGCCATCGACCCGGTCCTGTCGACCGCAGCCCGCCTCCCTCGAGGCGTGCCGCGGTCGTTCAGGCCGCCGCCGACCCCGATGCCAGACCGTAGCGTCACGCCGCCGGAGTCGCCTCCTTACGCCCTTGGTCCGTTCGAGCTTGACTATCGCTCCTCGTTTGGACAACATCGGGCGAATCCGGGCACCGCGCCGGCCGGGGGGGGAATCCGCCCGACGACAGTCGCTGCCGGTCTGCGAGACGACCGGGACCGGAGCGTCTCGCCCGGGGCGCCGAGGTGCTCACCGCTGGCCGCCGGCCGGAGAACTAGGCGTCATCGGGACTCGAGTCGCCTGTCGCAGGCCGCCGCCGGGTGGAAGGAGTTCGAGCGCCCACCGAGCGCGCCGAGATGGTGCGGCCGCCCGACGATGTCGACCGTCGGACGCCTGCGTTCGTGACAGCCCGGGACCGGTCTGCCGATCCCGTCGACGCCATTTCCGAAGCCCAGGGAGGAACCAGATGAAGACGACACGCCGTGGATTCGTGGGAACCATCGCGCTGGGGGCCGCGGCCGGCGCCCTGACCGGCGCTTCACCGTTCGGCAGGCGGGTCAGCGCCCAGACCCGGGAGGCCGCGAAGTCCGGCATCTACGACGGCGGCGTCATCCAGCTCAACCAGAACGAGAGCGCCCGCGGCCCCGGCCCCAAGACCATCCAGGCCATTCAGGCCCACACCAACGAGCGCATCGGCCGCGGCTATTCGCCGGACCACGTCAACGAGCTGAGGTCGGTCATCGCCGACTACTACGAGGTCGGCACCGGCAACGTGCAGCTCGCCACCGGCTCCACCCCCCTGCTGCAGGGCTCGGTGCGGGCGTTCTGCTCGGCGACCAAGGGCTTCGTGACTCCCATGCCCACCTACTCGACCAGCCTGGCCACCGCTCGGCGGATCGGGGCGAAGACGACCGAGATCGATCTGGACAGCTCGCTCGCCATCGACCTCGACGCGCTGGCCGAGGCGTCCCGCGGCGCCGGCCTGGTCTACCTCTGCAATCCGAACAACCCCACCGGCATGGTGCACGGACCCGGCGCCGTCGAGGGATTCGTGCGCCGCGTGCTGCGTGAATCGCCGGAGACCATGATTCACGTCGACGAGGCCTACATCAACTACGGGCGGCCCGACAGCATCGAGACCGCGGTGCCTCTGGCCATGGAGGACGAGCGCGTGTTCGTCACCCGCTCCTTCTCGAAGGCGCACGGCATGGCGGGCCTGCGCGTCGGCTACGGCCTCGGCCAGGAGCAGACCCTGGCGAAGATCCGCGGCGCCTGGGGCATGGGCGACGTCAACATGCTGGGCGCGATAGCCGCGATCACCGCGTTCGAGGACACCGAGCACATCGATTGGGAAGTGAAGGAGAACGCCGAGATTCGCGACGGCGTCATCGCCGGCTTCCGCGACATGGGCTTCGACGTGCCCGACTCCCACACCAACCACATCTTCGTCGACATCGGACGCCCCGCCGCGGAGTTCCGCGAGGCGTGCCTGGAGCGCAAGGTGCTGGTGGGCCGGGACTTCCCGCCGCTGCACACCACGCATTGCCGAATCTCGATCGGCAGCCGGGAGGAGATGGCGGCGGCGATGAAGGTGTTCAAGGAGGTCCTGGCGTAGCAGGGAGGCGCGACGCCCCTGCGACGCCTGTTCCAGGCGTACCGCCGCCACTCTGCCGTGAGGAGTTGGCGGCGGCGATGAAGGTGTTCCAGGAGTTCCCGGCGTCGGGGGGGTACGACGGCCCTGCGACGTCGGTTCCACGCCGTACCGCCGCAACTTCGCGTTGAGGAGACGGCGGCGGCGACGAAGGTGTTCCAGGAGGTCCCGGCGCAGGGGGACGACGGCCCTGCGACGCCCGGTTCCAGGCCCTATCGCCGCAACTTCGCGTTGAGGAGACGGCGGCGGCGACGAAGGTGTTCCAGGAGGCCCCGGCGTAGGGGGCACGACGGCCTGCGACGTCGGTTCCAGGCCGTACCGCCGTAACTCTGCCTTTGAGGTGACGGGAGGGAGCAACCATGTCAGGCATCGTCCGGCTCGATCGAAGAGCCTTCATGAGAAACGCCGGCGCGACTGCCATCGCCGGCGCCGCCGGCCTGGCCGGCGTCGCGAGCCCGGCGGCGGCGCAGGGCTCGGGCGGCTCGACCAGCTCGACCAGCATCCCGCGCCTGCCGGACGGCAGGTATGACTTCGACACGCCCTACAATCGTGTCGGCACCGACTGTTCCCGGTGGGACGGTCCGGCCCTCCGCTATCCGGAGGGCGTGTTCAAGTACGGCATGGGCGTGGCGTCGATGGACTTCGAGTGCGCGCCGTGCATCACCGAGGCGCTGCACGAGAGAGTCCAGCACCACAACTGGGGCTACCTGAGCACCACCCAACCTCTTCGAGACGGCATCCTGAAGTGGAACGGTGAACGCCACGGCCTGGACCTGGATCCCGCGTCCGTCGTCATCTCCGACGGCGTCTATCCCGGCGTCATCGCGGCCCTGCGGTCGTTCGTGCCCATCGGGAACAAGGTGCTCCTGACCACGCCGGCGTACTCGGGGTTCTACGGCATGGCCCGCGCCGCCCGGGTGGATACCGTCGACAGCCCCATGCTCTACCGGGACGGGCGCTACGAGATCGACTGGGACGACCTGGAAGCGAAGATGACCGCGGACGTGCGCGCGATCATCGTCTGCAACCCGCAGAACCCGACCGGCAACGTGTGGACCGAGGAGGAGCTGCTCCGCATCGGCCGGCTCGCCCTCGAGCACAAGGTCGTCGTGCTGGCGGACGAGATCCACTCCGACGTCATCCGCGCCGGGCACCGGTACACGCCGTTCGCGAGCGTGCCGGACGAGGCGGTGGTGAACAACAGCGTCACCTTCAACGCCATCAGCAAGACCTTCAACCTGGCCGCGATGAAGAACGCCTACTACTACTCCAAGAGCCCCACCCTGCTCGCGCGCGTGAACCAGTACCACCGCGCGGAGCTCAGCACGCTGGGCGTGGTGGCCAACACCGCGGCGTATCGCGACGGCGCCGAGTGGTTCGACCAGGCCAACGCGTACATGGACGACAACCACACGTTCGTCGAGAGCTTCGTCGCGCAGCACATGCCCGACGTGGGCTATACGCGCAACGAAGGCACGTTCATGACCTTCCTCGACTTCAGCAAGGTCATGGAGCGCGTCGGCGCCGAAGAGAAGGCCGCGGAGGGAGGCGACACCGCCGAGGAGTACTTCCGGGACTGGCTGACCTACCAGTCGGGCGTCTATCTGAATCCCGGCTCCAGCTACGGCACGGGCGGAGAAGGCCGCATGCGCATGAACGTGGCCTCGTCCCGGCAGGTGCTGCGCGAGGCGTGCGAGGCGATGGCCGCGGCAGTTCGCAACGTCTAGTCTAGTGTCCTGTCAACGAAGAAGCCGCCGCAGTAGAGAGACAGTCCGCGCCGCTCTGCGGCGCGGACTCCTGGCCGCCGTGGGTCTGGCTCACGGATGGACACAGACTAAAGCCGGACCATGACGTCTGTCGTTCTACCCGCCACCAGCAGGCCGGCGATCCGGACGCGCAACGTCCCCGCGCCTCTTCGGCGATTCCGACCGCGTCTCACCTTCGGCTACCAGGACAAGCTCTACCGCCTCGCCCGGCAGCTCGAGAGGATGCCGCATGCCGAGACGGACCGGGAACTGTCCCTGGCGATTGCAGCCGAGGAGCAGCGCCGCTCCCAATACGAAGCGCTCGGTCTCACGCCAGAGGACATCGTTCCTACGCTTCACTGGACGACCGCCCTCCGTGTGCTCCGCGATCTCCACGTGCAGGGATGGACGTTTCATACCGACGACGAGGGACTTCTCCTCAGAGTTCCGGGGACCACGCCGTCGACTGACCCTGAGGTGGAGAAAGAGACGATTCGCCGCTCATTTGCGTTGGGTGCGGCTCTTTTTCGTCGGCGGTCGGTAGAGGGTCCGCAGGGTTCCGTGAACTGCATGGCAAGAGCTACTTGACTCGTCGGAGACGGGGTGGGGAGGGCGGCAGGGGCGGTTCGGTGATAGGCGGCGGTTGCCCGC
>JAJEEA010000338.1 GCA_022821235.1 Vicinamibacteria bacterium | reverse complement strand
TCGCCGACCGATGTCCCCTCGCCGAACCGGGGTCCTTCCTCGTAGGTGTTGGGAAGGCCCAACGCATCCACCGGCCCGTCGTAGACCGGCTCCACCGTCGTGTCCCAGAAGACGAGCTTGTCGTTGTTGAACACATTGTAGAGCTCGAGCTTCAGGTACGGGCTCAGGTCGCTCCAAACGGGAATCTGGTATTGCACGGACAGGTCGAACAGGCCGTAGCCGTCGTAGTTCTCGCTCCCGCGCTCCGCGAAGAAGATGCTCTGGGACGTCGGCGGGCTGGCGTAGGTCAGCGGAGCGAGAATCGCCTCCTGCTCGGCGGTGATGGGCACGCCGCCGGCCGAGAGGCTGTACGTGAGGCCGGAGTTGTAGCGCCAGATGCCCCCGAGGTCGACCCCGCCGGCGCCTCCGAGATCGAGGTTGTAGATCCCCCAGACGCGCAACTTGTGGCGCTGGAAGTCGTTCAGGCGGCCGTACGGGTAGTGCCGGGCGAAGTCGAATATCTCCGGGTAGTCGAAGGCGACCGACGGAACGCCGGGCTGGTTCGTGCCTTCACCCTCGAAGTTGCCGTGGTTCTTGATCTGCAGCGTGTAGCTGCCGTCGAGCTGCAGGCTGCGCCACGGCCGGTAGGTGCCGTCGAACTGCAGCGCATCGTAGTTGCGTTGAAGCTCGTTCGTGTTCCGGAAGACCTGGTTGTCGAAGGTGCCGAAGCTCTGGCCTTCGTACGTGACGTCGGTGAACCCGGTCGACAGGTCGATGAAGTCCTCGACGAAGTTGCTGGCCCGGCGGCGGATGAACGAAGCCTTGAAGTACCCGTCGTTGCCGAGCGCGGCTCCCGCCGACAGCGTGAATTCCTTCGTCAGGGGCGACTTGAGGCCCGGATCGCTGAAGACGTTCTGCGTCGCGAATCCCCCGTCGACGATGATGTAGTTGTCGGGATTGAAACCCGGAGCGAAGTCGCGGCCCTGTCCGGGCGGCCCCGCGTAGATGCCGACGAGGACGTCCGGGTTGCCGACGTTGGTGGTCTCCGCGAACTGCGCCTCGCTGTACTTGCCCGCGTAGTGGCTGTACGTGCTCTGGATCGTGAAACGGCCGTCACCCAGCGGATCGTAGGCCATGCCGAGCCGCGGCACGACCGAGCTCGTGTCGACGGTCGTGATGCCGCCCGTCGCCTCGCTGTCGACGGTCTCCGCCCGTACGCCCAGGTTGAAGGACAGGTGGTCGCCGAGCGTCCAGCTGTCGTTGAGAAAGAAGGACGTCGTGTTGATGTCGATCTTCGCGCCTCGGACCGGCAGCCAGTTGAACATCAACGAGAAAGGGCCCTGCCCGACGGGAACGAACACCGGGGACAGCTGCTGCTCGGCATCGAGCAGGGGCGAGCCGGCCGCGTCCACCGCGTAGTTCGCCCGGAACACGTAGCCCGTCGAGGTCTGGGAATTGCCGCCGGTCCGCGTGGACGTGTAACGCTCGAATCCGGCCTTCACGCTGTGCGTGCCCAGGCCCGGCGTCGACGCGAACCACGTCACGTTGCCCGTGAACTGCTGGTTGTTGCGGTCCTCGGGGTCCGTCGCGTCGAAATAGGGCGCGTTGTAGTGTCCCAGGGCCTGCGTGCGCGTGAGCAACGGCGAGTCGAAGATGTCGGTCGACGTGCCGCCCGAGTCGCGGAACCCGAACCGCTTCTGCGAGTACTGGACCTCGGCCGCGACGTCCGAGCCGAGCGATCCGCGGTAGGTCGCGACCATGAGGTCGTTGGGACGTCGCGCCGCCGTGATCGTGCTCGGCACGATGCTGAACCCGAAGGTGGGATCGACCCGTTGCGTCTGGTTCAGCATGTAGCTGCCGGAGAGCGTGTGGCCGGGCGCGAGGGTGCCGGTCAGCTTGATCTGGTTCCGGTCGTTGCTGCTCGTCTCGTTGTAGCTGATGGCCGTGTCGCTGAACGTCTCGGAGGTCTCCCGGTCGGAGAGCCGCCCGGAATAGAAGAACCAGAGGTTGTCCCTGACGACGGGGCCGCCAAAGGTCCCCTCGTGAATCAGGTTGTTCCCGAGGTCGCCCTCGCGGGGCTCGCCGTCGCCCTCGTCCCGCTCGAACGGCGTGATCGACGTCCACGACGGCTTGTACATGTTGAGCCGGTAGCTGCCCGAGAAGTCGTTGCCGCCGCTTCGGGTGATCACGTTGATGACCCCGCCGGAGAAGCGGCCGTACTCGGCGGAGATGCCGGACGTCAGCACCTGCGTCTCCTGGATGGCGTCCTAGACGTAGAGCGAGTTCGACGTGCCGAACAGGTTGTCGTTCACGTCGACGCCGTCGATGAGGAAGATGTTGTCGTAGGCGAAAGAGCCGTTGATCGTCACCTGGCCGCCGTTGGGCGTGTTGTCGGTGAGCCCCGGCTGTAGCTCGGCGATGGCGAACGGCGTCCGCCCGACGGGCAGCGCGTTGACCTCCTCGGCGGTGGCGTTGGAGCTGGTCTCGGTGGCCTCGATGGGCGTGGGTACCACCGCGAAGACCTGTATGGTCTCGGTGACGCCCTCCGGGGCCATCACCGCATTGACGCCGATCTCGCCGCCGAGCGGCACCGTGGCGTTCTCCTCGACCGTCTCGAAGCCGGGGATCTCGAAGACCACCGCGTAGCCGCTGGGGGCAGCGCGACGATCCGATAGTTGCCGTTGACGTCGCTCACCACCGTGCGCACGCCCTGCAGCGCGGGTGAGGTGACAGTGACCGTAACGCCCGGAAGCACGAGACCCTGCGCGTCGACCACGGTGCCGCGCACCGTGCCGGTCTGGCGCCCCTGGCCGTATGCGCCGGGCACCGCCACCAAGGACAGGATCACGCCGACGGCGAAGAGGCCGCGGAGGAACGCAATTCCGCATCCGCTGCGGGCAACTGGAGCCGCCGAGTGGCGCGCCCTGTGGGCGCCCGACCGCCGTCGGGTGTCCCTGTCGTGTGCAGAGGTCGTCATGGTGTCCTCCCCCAGTTTTACTGGTGCTGCGAACCCAGTGGCCCGCACGACTTCGCTCTTCTTGTCTGTTCTTGCGAGTTTACATGAAATTGGCATGTACGGCTCGATTGGCGCTCGCTGCCGGCAGGCGCGCGCAGCAACGACGAGCAGACGATCCGCGGTCCGTTGACTGCCGCCGCCAGGACCGATCGTGACGAGCCGCGGTCGGGCAGCAGCCCCGGAACCCGGCGTCGCGAGCGAGGCAAGAGCCGCGCAAGATCGCACCAAGTGCTCCGGCCGACATTGATCACGTGCGCAGACCGACATCGAGAACTGCCGGGGTCTGCTCACCACGAATTACAATTGGCATCGGAGGAACACCATGAAGAAGACAGTGAGCGCGATGTCCGTCCTGTTGTCGACAGCGCTGGCGGCATCCGAGCTGGCGGCTCAGCCCGCCGGCGACGATCGTGCGGTCACCGAGGCGCAGTACGAACAGTGGAAGACGGAGCTGTCCAACTGGGGCCGATGGGGCGCCGACGACGAGATCGGGGCGCTGAACCTCGTCACCCCCGCCAAGCGCCTGCAGGCGGTGGCGCTGGTCGAGGAGGGGATCACCGTGTCGCTGGCCGGCGACGCCGACACCGTCGAGGCCGTCGACAACCCTTTTCCCTACGAGCACGAGATGCTCGGCATCAGCTCGGACCGCATCGCGGTCCGGTACCACGGCATCTCCCACACCCATCTCGACGCGCTCGCCCACATCAACGACGACGGCGTCTTCTACAACGGCTACGCGCCCGACCCCGACGCCACGGTGGAGCATGGGCACGAGAAGAACTCCATCCACAACCTGAAGAGCGGCATCGTGACCCGCGGCATCCTCGTCGACATCCCCCGCCTGCGGGGCGTGGAGTACCTGGAGCCGGGGACGCCGATCTACGTCGAGGACCTCGAGGCGTGGGAGGAGCACGCGGGGGTGCGGGTCTCCGCCGGCGACGCCCTGTTCATCCGCACCGGCGTCTGGGCCCGGCGCGCCGCCGAGGGCCCGTGGCTGCGCGGGCGCCGGCCGGGCGGCCGGTCCGCGGGGCTGCACCCCTCGGTCATCCCGTGGCTCAAGGAGCGGGACATCGCGCTGATGGGCAGCGACCACCCCACCTACGTCGCCCCGTCCGAGCTGCCGGGCGCCGTCCACGACTTCGCGCTGCTCTACCTCGGCGTGCACATGTTCGACAACTGCGACCTCGAGGCCCTCGGCGAGGCGGCGGCCGAGCGCAACCGCTGGGAGTTCCTGCTGATGGCGGCGCCGCTGCCCATCCGCGGCGGCACCGGCTCGCCGCTGAACCCGATCGCGGTGTTCTGACGGGGCTGACCCGGTCGTCGGTCAGTCGCCGCGGTCGGGCCGGCCAGGAGGATACGAGCTCCTCCGGGGATGCGGGCCACCCGCGGGGGAGCCGCCCCGCCCGTGGCCGCGCGCCGCCTGGATGCGGGCCACACGCGCGGGAGCCAACCTCCGGACCGTCGCCGCGACGGCGGCAGATCGCGAAGAAACGCGGCATCACGGCCCTGTCCGAAGCACCACGAGCACGGTCACGATGCGTCACCGCCTCCGTCGGCCCGCCGCGGCCGGAAGCTCAGCATCCGTTCGACCCGCGCACGGTAGCCGTGCGGCCGCTTCTCTATCAGGCCCTGCTGCACGAGCCAGTTCAGGTCTCGCGTCACCGTCTTGTCCGTCTTCGCGGCGTAGAGCTCGGCGAGCGCGGGGTTGAGGCGACGGAGGCGGGCTCGCGGCACGGGCTCGTCCTCTGCCGTCAGGCCGAGCACCAGCTCGCGCCGCCGGCCGAGAGCCGGCGATCGCCGCTCTTCCCGAAACCGCAGGAACACGAAGTGCTCCCACGCGATGGAGAGCTGGATGGCGCTGATATAGCGGCACTGCTCTTCCAGCCCGTCGACGAGTCCCCGCAGGGCATAGAGGACGAAGCCGATGGGGTCCCCACGGCCGCTCTCCGCGCGGCTCGCCCGGTCGAGCTGCCGGTAGTACTCGGCCCGCGTCAGGTTGTAGTGGTTGCTCAAGAGTTGCGCCGACGTCAGCGGCACCCCCGCACGAGCCAGCAGCATGAACTCGACCAGCCTCGCGGTGCGGCCGTTGCCGTCGCCGAACGGGTGAATCCACGCGACATACAGGTGCGCGATGATTGCGTGCAGGATTGCGGCCGCAATCCGATCGGCGCGCTCGTCGCCCATCAGCGAGACGTCGCGCTGCTCTTCCTCCAGCCACCGGCAGAGCCGGACGAGCAGGAACGCACAGTCCTCTCGGGGTGCGCCCCGATAGCGACCGACACCGACGGCGTGGGCCGGGACCTCGCCGGGAACGACACCCTCCTCCAGGTGCTCCTCGAGGCCGTCGAGCACCTGGGCATTGAAGGCGACAATCCCCTCCGGCGTGAGCCGGAGCGGGCGGCCGTCCAACAGCGCGGCCGCGATGGCGTTGCAGGCGCGGACCACGTTGTCCACTTCCCGGCCCAGGTACTCCTGCGACGGCGGCAGGTCGAAGCGCCCTTCGACCCGGGCGCGAATCTGCTCCGTGCTGAGCGTGTTGCCCTCGATCGCGGTGGTCGCCTGCACCCCCTTGACCAGATAGAGCTTCTGCATGTCCTCGGCATGGCCGGGCGGCAGGGCGGCCCCGGCGATCTGCTCGCATCGGGCCACGGCCTGGCCGAGCAGCGTCCAGAGACCAGTGGGCGCCGCCCTGAGATCGAGCGTGAAGCTGATCCACGGGTGGCTACGCTCGTACTCGCGACCGGTCATCGACGTCTCGTTCTCCTCCGTTCCGGGCCAGACGTCCGGGCCGTAGACGGCGCGGACTCCTGAAGGGTTGGTCGGGCGCCCAACGGAGGCCGCAACGCGACGTTGCGGGTCGCGTTCGGCGACGATTGACGAGTCACGCCCAGGACGCCCGCCCGAAAGCTCCCGACCAGCATCCAATAATTTTAGCCCCAAAATTGTCCCCGGCAGTGTCCTTCTGGATGTCTCACCCTGCGGTCGACGTCGCGGGTGGGTGCCATGGTCGGTGCCCCGTGGGTGCCCCCCGGGCACGCGCCCGTAGCCTCGCGTCTCACGCCGCCGGGATCGGCTATGCTTCGGACTCTGACCCGTACTCGTGGAGGAGCGATTTCCATGAAGACTCGCGCAACCCGCCGGCTGCTCACGACCGGAATCGTGTTCGCCCTTGCGTGGCTCGCCGCGGCGCCTGCCTCGGCCCAGCTCGACCGGGTCCGCGACCCGAGCTGGACGACGCCCCGGACGCCCGACGGCCAGCCCGACCTCCAGGGCATCTGGGGGAACAAGACCATCACGCCGATCGAGCGGCTCGAGGGCGAGACGCGCGCCTACCTGACCGATGAAGAGATGGCCGCCCTGAACCAGCAGCGGGCGGTGACCCTGGCCGCCCAGGACGCCGCGCCGGCCCGGCGCACCGAGGCCGGCCCCACCCTCGGCAGCGGCTACGGCAGCTACTGGCTCGACTCGGGCGACACGGTGCTGTCGACGGGGCAGACGTCGATGGTGGTCGATCCGCCGAGCGGCCGGGCCCCGGTGCGGCAGTGGGCCCTCGACGAGAAGGCGTGGCGCCTCGAGCACGAGGGCGACCATTACCGCAACATGAGCGTGTGGGACCGGTGCGTCTCGCGGGGCGTCCCCGGCTCGATGCTCCCCGCCGGCTACAACAACGCCTATCGCATCCTGCAGACGCCCGACCACGTCGTCATCTACCACGAGATGATCCACGACGCGCGCATCATCCCGCTGTCGGACCGGCCGTTCGCGGACGGCCGCATCCGCCAGTGGATGGGCGATGCGCGCGCGCACTGGGAGGGCGACGTGCTCGTCGTCGAGACGAGGAACTTCCACGACCGCGGCTGGGTCGCGTCGAGCGGGGCGGGCCGCCGCCTGAAGGGCATCCGCGTCACCGAGGCGCACCACGTCGTCGAGCGCTTCGAGCGCGTCTCGGAGACCACCATCATGTGGGACGTGACGATCACCGACCCGAACGTCTACACGTCCCCCTGGCGCATCTCGATGCCGCTGACGGCCGAGCCCACCTACGAGATGTTCGAGTACGCGTGCCACGAGGGGAACTACGCCGTGCCGAACGCGCTGAGCGGCGCGCGCTTCCTCGAGCGCACGGAGGACTAGCCCGCCCACCGTCGCCTGCGGCTCCGCTGGGCGCCCAACCAACCCTGCCAGGAGTCTGCACCGTTCTACGACGCAGACTCCTGGAGCGGCCGCCGCCGGCTCGGATCGACGGATGCGGCCGAGCCGGCGGCGAAGCCCGCGACGCGTTCGGGCGGGGGCGCGCCCGAACCGCCTCACTCGTTCCCGGTCGAGCGCCTGGAGGAGCCCGGCGCCCGGAGCGATTGTCGACACCTGCGTTCGATCGGCAATGCACCATGCGCCTCGCCGGTCCCGGCGCCACGCGGCCCCCCCGGCGGGCTGCCCCGCCCGGAACTCCCCTACGGCCCCCTACGCCTCCGGCTGGACGATCTCGATCCTGACCCCGTCCGGTCCCGTCACGAACGAGATCAGCATGTCCTCGCCGAGGGGGTTGGTGAAGGGGCGCGGCTCCATGTCGAAATCGACGCCCTTGCCCCTGATGACCTCGGCGGCGGCCCGCAGGTCGGGGAACTGCCAGCCGAGGTGGTCGAAGGCGCGGCCCTCGGTCGGGGCCAGCTCGCCCTCCTCGCGCGAGATGAGCAGCCAGACGGTGCCGTAGCGCAGGCCGGCGATGCGCCCCTTCAGGCTGTCGCGCTCGCCTTCGAAGATGTTCTCGTACCAGTCGAGGGCCGCCGCGGGGTCGGCGGACCGCAGGTGCAGGTGGTGGAAGCCCAGCCACTCGGTGTCCTCGACGACCTCGATCTTCGTGCCCCACGGGTCCTCGACGAAGGCGAGCTTGAAGAGGCCGTCGATCTCGCGCATGGGCTCGAGAATCTTCACGCCGGCCGCCTCGAACGACGCCATCTTGGCCGCGAGGTCGGTGAACGAGAAGCCGATGTGGTCGACCCCGCTGCCCACGCTGGGGCCCGTCGGCTCGCGCTCGAAGAAGATGATGAGGGTGTCGCCGGCCGCGCAGGCGTTGTGGCGCCCGTAGTCGGTGCACCCCATGTGGGTCATGTACCACGCCTTGGCCTCGGCCGCGGACTCGGCGACGAGGTGGATGTGGTGGTAGTCGGCGGCGGCGGCGACGGCGGGCATGCCGGCGAGCCAGGCGGACGAGGCGGCGAGCAGGAGCATCTTGCGAATCATCGGAGTTCCTTTCGGGTGGTCGTGCTTGCGGTCGGGTTCAGACGGTCGTGCTTGCGGTCGGGTGTGCTTGGAGCACTCCCTGGCGCCCGGCGTCAATACGGACCCGGGGCCGGGATGCCCGGCGCCAATCACGTTGCCTCGTGGCGGGCGCGCGAAGCGGCGGAAGCGGCCTGCGCCCCCGTGCGGTTCGCGACCATGCCGATCACCGTCCCTCCCGCTGCTCGAGGCGGGCGGTGCGCAGCATCCCCACGATGGAGTAGTTGCCCTCGTGGCACGCGAACTCGTAGATGGGCTGCGTGCGGCGCTTCAGCGGCAGGGCCGCCGTCCACGGCGCGGCCCAGGTGGCGGGGTCGGTGAACGTCATCTCGTAGTCGAGGGTGTCGGGGCCGGTCAGGGTGAACCGCTCGACGAGATGGAGGCCCTCGGCAGACCCGCGGTAGTAGCTGTTCTCGGAGAAGTTGCGGGTCTCCACGACCAGGGTGTCGCCGTCCCAGCGGCCGCGCGAGTCGCCGTTCCACTGGCGGACGGCGTCGGACAGATGGGGGCGCCCGTCGAGGGGAATGATGCGCGCGTCGTGGAACGCCTCGCTGACGAACGCCACGGTGTCGGGCGTCTGGACGAGCTGGTAGAACGTGTAGGGGCCGGCCCCGAAGTTGCCCCCCAGGCGCGGCACCCCGGTGGTCACGCAGCGGTGGATGTTGTTGAGGTCCTCGGGGCCGGTCTTGAGCTCCCATCCGGTATCCACCGCCGCCTCCCGCGCCCGCGCCTCCGGGGTCAGGGCGGGGATGCGCCCGTCGGGGGGGTCGACGACGAGGGAGGTCCGGTCGGTGATCCACACGTCGACCATGCCGATCGAGCTGCTGGTGGACCACGCCTCGTAGGTCTCGACGTCGTTCAGGGCGGCGAAGAACGCGCTCTCCGGAATCGCGAACGCGCTCCTGCCGTTCCGGAAGATCCGCTCCACGCGAGCGCTCAGGGTGGCGACCTCCTCGTCGGTCAGATGCGTGCGGTCGCCGAACACCTCGGGCCGCTGCAACGGGGTGGCGGTGTTGCTGAGCCAGACGCCCTGCAGGTCGGGGCGGCCGTCGGGCAAGCGGGGCGGGGTCCAGTCCTCGCCGGCGGTCTGCGCGCGGGCGGGACCGGCGGCCAGGGCCAGCGCGACGAGGGCGACAGGCGCCGCGGTCCGGGCCAGGACCCTGCGCCGTAGACGTCTCGCACCGGCGGAACTTCCAACCCGACCGCAAGCTCGCACCAGATGGCAGCCACGCATGGGGTGATCCTCCTGTCTCTTGCCCGCCGATCCTGTCTCTTGCGGCAAATGCCCGACCAACGGGCAACCAGTTCTGCGGCCTGGCGCGCCCGGGACAACCGCAGGCAGCTCCGTCAGCGTCCTCGCGCCCGCCCCTCTGGTCCCGCAACTCGGCGGCACCCGAGCGGGCCGGCCTCTCACCTCAACCTCGGGAGGGACCCGGGCGGGCCGGCCCACTCACCTCACCACGGCAGGGCCGGGCCGCGGCGGTCCGCTCACCTCACCACGGCAGGGCCGGGCCGCGGCGGCCCGCTCACGTCAACGCGGCGAGGCCGGCGCCGTGGCCGCGGGGGCGGCCGGCGGGCGCGGCGCGTAGATGTCGAAGCCCTCGGCCGCCTCTTCGTCTTCCGTGGGCGGCGTCACCCCCGCCGCGAGCATCGCCTGCTCGATGGCCGCCACCGTCACCGGCGACGGCTTGAAGTTGCCGAACCGGTAGCCGCGGGCGATGGTCAGGGGCGACCAGCCGTGCTGGTTCTTGCGCGCCCAGACCCCGACGTCGGCCCCGCTCGCCGCGAGCAGCCCCACCACCGCCGGCAGGTTCTTGTAGGCGGCGCCGTGCATGGCCGTCTCGCCCTTGTCGTCGACGGCGTCGATGTCGTTCCCGAGGTCGAGGGCGAGCTGCACCGCCTCGAGCACCTCCGCCTCGGTGCCCGCGTCCTCGCCCGGCGACCGCGTGCCGAGCCCCGCCGCCGCCATCAGCGGCGTGCTGTTCTCGGCGTTGGTCACGAGCGGGTCGGCGCCCAGGTCGACCAGGGTGCGCATGAGCTCGGCGTCGGCCACCAGCGACGCCAGCATGAACGGGGTCGAGCCCGGCTCGTGGTGGCGGGTGTTGTTCAGGTTGCGGCGGATGGGCATGCGCGCATCGACGTCGGCGCCGTGCTCCACCAGGGTCCGCACGAACTCGAGGCTGGTCATGCGCCCGGACCCGTCGGGGGCGGGATCGTTGTCGCCCACGCCGGGCTTCCGCACCTTGGGAATGATGTGCAGCGCCGTGTAGCCGGGGCCGTCCGCGTTCGGGTCGGCGCCGGCCTCGAGCAGGGCCGCCGCCACGTCCCAGTGGGCGTTGGTCACCGCGAGGAGCAGCGGCGTGGTGCCGACCCGGACCGGCCGGCCGGTGCGGTAGGTCTGCTCCCCCCGGACGACCTCGTCGACCGCGCCGTTGACGTCGACGCCGGCGGCGAGGAGCAGGCGGACCACCCCGAGGTGCCCCTCCCGCACCGCGAACAGGAACGGCGTGAAGCCGGAGTCGAGGGGGGTGGTGAAGTCGGCCCCCACCTCGATCAGCGTCTCGACGACGTCGACGTGCCCCTCCGCCGCCGCCCACAACAGGGCCGTCTGCCGGCGCCGCGGCTCGGCCGCCTCGATGTCCGCCCCATAGGCGACGAGGGCCCGGACCACGCCGACCCGCCCGGAGCGGGCGGCCGTCATCAGCACCGTCTCGCCCCCCGGCAGGGTGGCCCCGGCGTCGGCGCCGGCCTCGAGCAGCCGCCGGACCATCGCCGCGTTGCCGTTCTCGGCGGCCAGCGCCAGCGGGAAGACGCCGTAGCGGTTGCGCGCGTGCACGTCGGCCCCGGCGTCCACCAGCCGGCCCACGAGGTCCGCGTCGTCGTGGTACGCGGCCCAGTGCAGGGCGGTCATGCCGTCGACCTGCGCGGCGTTCACGTCGACCGGCTCGTCGAGCAGCCGGTCCACGGCCGCGCCGTCGCGCTGCTGGACCGCATCGGCCAGCGGCGCCTCGGACGCAGCGGCAGCCAACGGCGCCAGACCTACGAGGGCGGCGGCGATCAAGCATCTACCGGCCATTCTGCGGTGCATCGTCACGTCTCCCGTACCGGCCTGTCGGGACCCGTCGCGCAACCGCGCGAGGGGCGGGAAGGAGCGCGCCCGACTGTCCGCCCCGCAACCCGACCTCCGGGCTCGGCTCCCGCCGGGGCGGGAGCGCGAACTGCGCCGGGGGCCTGCAGCGCAACTCCCCGACCCGGCCTGGAACCATCCCCTCCGATGCGCGCGTCGGGAACGCCGGCCGAACCGCCGACCCGCGGTGCAACTCGGTAGCGCGCCCGGTGACGGTCCCTCCGCGACGCCGGCAAAGGCGACCCTCCGCCGGCCTACAGCGCCACCGGGTCGAGCAGCGTGTCTATCGTGCCGGTGCTGTCCGACCAGGCGTCCAGCTCCACCCCGACCTTGTCGAACGGTCCCTCCGCGACGCCGGCAAGGCGGCGCTCCGCCCCCTACAACGCCACCGGGTCGAGCAGCGTGTCTATCGTGCCGGTGCTGTCCGACCACGTGTCCAGCTCCACGCCGACCTTGTCGAGCAGGGTCAGGTGCAGGTTGGCCATCGGCGTCGGCTCGGCGTAGCGGATGTGCCGCCCCCCCGCCGTCCTGGCCGCGCCGCCGCCGGCCACCACCACCGGCAGGTTCACGTGGTCGTGCACGTTGGGGTTCCCCATGCCGCTGCCGTACATGTACAGCGAGTGGTCGAGCAGCGACCCCTCCCCGTCGGGCACCGACGCCAGCCGCTCGAGGAAGTGCGCGAAGAGCGACACGTGGTACTGGTTGATCTTCGCCAGCATCGCGAGCTTCTCGGGGTCGTTGCCGTGGTGCGAGATCGGGTGGTGCGGATCGGGCACCCCAATCTCGGGATAGGTCCGGTTGCTCGACTCCCGCGCGAGCTGGAACGTGATGACCCGGGTGACGTCGCCCTGCAGCGCCAGCACCTGCAGGTCGAACATCAGCTTCGCGTGGTCCTCGTAGGCGGCCGGCACCCCGATGGGGCGGTCCAGATCGGGCAGCGCGTTCTGCTCGGTCTCCGCCTCGGCCCGCTGAATGCGGCGCTCGACCTCGCGCACCGTCTCCAGGTACTCGCCCACGCGGGTGCGGTCGGCCGGGCCCAGCTCGCGCTGCAGCCGCGCGATGTCGTCGCGCACCCAGTCGAGCAGGCTCGCGCGGCGGCCGAGGGCGGCCCGCCGCTGGGCCGCCGTGCCCCCCTCGCCGAAGAGGCGCTCGAACACCATCCGGGGATGGGCCTCGGGCGGCAGGGGCGAGGTGGGCGACGACCACGACAGGTTGTTCTGGTAGACGCAGGCGTAGCCGTTGTCGCACTGGCCGACCATGTCGAGCAGGTCCATGGCCAGCTCGAGCGACGGCAGCCGCGTCTCCTGGCCGATCTGCCGGGCCGCGATCTGGTCGACGGTGGTGCCGAGGTAATAGTCGGTGCTCTCGGTCCACTTCGCCTTGGCCGCGCTGAGGAACGAGGCGTTGGACGTGGCGTGGGTGCCGGGGTACGCGTTCCGCAGCTCGAGGTTGCTGACCACCGTCAACTGGTCCTGCACCGGGGCCAGCGGCCCCAGGCTCGGCGAGAGCTGCGAGAGCTTCCCCTCGCCGGGCGGGGTCCACATGGCGATGTTCGAGCCCATCGGGATGTAGACGAAACCGAGCCGACGGACCGGCCGCGCCGCGGTGTTGGCGAGCGCCGTCATCGCGGGCGCCATCGCGTCGAGCAGCGGCAGCGCCACCGTGGCCCCGACGCCGCGCAGGAAGGTCCGCCGCGGCAACGCCTTCTTCGAAATCATCATGATGCTTTCCTCAGTTGGAACGGCATGCTCTCGACGATGCCCAGCACCAGCGACGAGAAGCGGTAGTCGTCCTCCTCGGCGGCCCGCAGGATGGCCCGGACGGCCGGCGCGTCGGCATGCGTGACCCCGCGGCCGATCGCGAACGTGAGCAGCTTCTCGACCACCGTGCCCACGAAGAGCTCCGGGCGCCGCAGCAGCGCCGCCTCGAGCTGGTCGACCCCGTCGACGTCGGTCCCGTCGAAGAGCGTGGCGGTGGCGTCGATGGGCATGCCCTCGTCGGCCTCGCGCCAGCGCCCCACCGCGTCGTAGTTCTCGAGGGCGAACCCCACCGGGTCCATCAGCTTGTGGCAGCTCGCGCAGGCGGGGCTCTCGCGGTGCGCGCTCATCCGCTCCTTCATCGAGCGGGCGCGCGCGGCTGTCCCTGTCTCCTCGAGCTCGGGCACGTTGGGGGGCGGCGGGGGGGGCGGCACCCCCAGGATGTTGTCGAGCACCCACTTGCCGCGGATGACCGGCGAGGTGCGCGTGGCGTAGGAGGTCGCGAGCAGGATGCTCCCCTGGCGCAGCAGCCCGCCCCGGGTCCCGCCCTCGTCGAACTCGACGCGGCGGAACCGGCTGCCGTAGACGTGGGGCACCCCGTAGTGCCTGGCGAGCCGCTCGTTCAGGTAGGTGTAGTCGGCCCGCAGGAGGTCGAGGACGCTGCGGTCCTCGCGCAGGACGCTCTCGACGAGCATCTCCGTTTCCTGCCGGAACGCCTGCCGCAGGTTGTCGTCGAAGTCGGGGAACACCCGCATGTCCGGGGTGATCGACTCGAGGTTGCGAAGATGCAGCCACTGGCCCGCGAAGTTGGTCACGAGGTTCGAGGCGCGGGGGTCGGCCAGCATCCGGCGCACCTGCCGCCGGAGCTCGCCCGGCGCGGCCAGCCCGCCCCGCTCGGCCGCGGCGAGCAGCTCGTCGTCGGGGATGCTGCTCCACAGGAAGAACGACAGCCGCGACGCCAGCTCGAGGTCGCTCAGGCGGTAGGCGGCGCCCGCCTCGACCCCGGCGGGGTCGCGCTCGACCCGGAACAGGAACTCGGGGCTCACCAGCACCGCGGCGAGCCCCATCTCGATGCCGGCGTCGAAGCCGCCCTCGTCGCGGGCCGCGCGGTACAGCTCGAGCGGCCGCTCGAGGTCCGCCCCGGTCACCGGGCGCCGGTAGGCCCGCCGCATCAGGGTCGACAGGATGTCGGCGGCGCAGGCGTCCTGGTCGTCCGCCGCGTCGGGCCGGCACGTGAAGATGCGGGCCCGGCTCGGCGTGTCGCCCGCCCCGGCGGGGTTGTAGGGGCCGACGATGGAGATCTCGTACACCGCCGGCTGCACCCGCGGGTGCCGGTAGTAGTTGAAGTGGGCCTGGTACGGCTGCCGCTCGGTCTCGAGCAGCAGCTCGGGCTTCTTGGGGAACGTGACGGCGAGGGCGTGGGGGCCGGCCGCGACCGCCACCCGTTGCGTGAGGTGCGCGTCGAGGGTGTCGTGCGACGGCTGGTAGTTCAGCGCGTGCTCCTCGACCTGGTCGGGCGGGCGCACCGTGAACTCGCCCACCAGCTCGCCGTCGAGGAGCAAGTGCAGGTCGTGCGACTCGCTCAGGCCCTCGACGTGCTCGTTCCGGTCGCGGGCGAGCCGGACGCTGATCTCGTAGTCGCCGTCGAGCGGGAAGGTGTGCGACAACAGGGCCCCGCCCCGGGTGCCGATGGGCATGCCGGGCAGGTGGCCCTCCTGGGTCAGGTCCGGCCGGGTGCGGACGGTGACGCCGCCGGGCCCGAGGCCGGGGCGCCCCACCGCGAGGCGGGCGATCTTCTCGGCCGCCCCGACGTACCGCTCGAGCAGCGTCGGCGACAGGTTCCCGACGGTGATGTTGTCGAACCCGAAGCTCGACGAGTCGCTCGGGAGCAGGGCGGCCACGTCGACGTCGAGGGCCAGCAGGTCCCGCACCGCGTTGTGGTACTCGGTGCGGTTGAGCCGGCGGAACGTCTCGGACCGCCCCGGGTCCGGCGCCGCGGCGGCGTGGCGGTCAAGGGCCGCCTCGAGCGAGCCGATCGCCGCCGCGTAGGTCGCCTCGTCGGGCCGTCGGGCGGCGGCCGGCGGCATCTGGCGCGCGCGCAGCTTCCGGACCACCCGCTCCCACACCTCGGCGTGGTCGGCCAGCGCCCCTTCGGCGACGGTGTCCAGGGCGAGGCCGGCGGTGCGGGTCCGGCTGTTGTGGCAGGTCAGGCAGTAGCGATCGACCACGGCCCGGTACGCGTCCGGCTCCGGCTGGGCTCCGGCGGCCGGCGCGGTCCCCAGCGTGGCGGCGAGGCCGGCGGCGGCCAGCGTCCCCGCCATCGCCGAACGGAATCTCCAACGTCGCCTCGGTTCGAGCATGGGCGTCCCCCGTCACGGGCTACCAGGACGGCCGTGACGTCCTTTCCGGTCCCCTTTATACACCCATATCCGTCCAATCGGGGCGCCCCGGCCGCTAAACGGTCCGCCACCGCCCCGAATCCGTCTTATGATGATCAATGGCGGCGGCGCCGGCCCGCCCGACCTGGAGACGACATCGCGAACCGGAGAGCCGTGTCCGACAATCCACGCCCCTTCACCATCGATACGGATCGCCGCGGGCGCGGCGTGCAGATCGCCCTCGTCGTGGCCGGCGTTCCGTTCGTCGTGTCGCTCGCGGGGCTGCTCCTCCGGTCGCCGCTGGCCGATCTGCCCCTGCTCGAGGGCGGCCCGCTGGCGGTGGTCGCGGCCGCGAGCGGCGCCGCGCTGGCGGTGGTCGTCGCGGGGGCCTGGACCGTCGACTGGTGGACGGTCAGAAGACAGGTACGGGCCCTGGCCGCGCTGGACCGCCAGCTCGAGGCGACGGGCAACGAGCTCGAGGCCGAGCGGGCCCGGCACGCCATGGAGCTGAAGCTCAAGACGATGGCGATCGAGGGCTCTTCGGAGCCGGGATCCGATGCCGAACTCGAGCTTCGGCCCGCCGTCCTCGACGCGGTCGTCGAGTCCCCGAAGCTGCCGGAACGGACGTCGTGACTCATCCGAACGCCAACGACATCGTGGCCACCCTGGACCGCAGCATGCGCCGCGTGCGCCTGTCGCTGGTGCTCTACGGCGTTCCCTGCCTGATCTCGCTCGCCGGCCTGGGCCTTCGCGGCGCCCTGAGCGGCCTCTCGCCGAACCTGCCCGGCTACCTCGAGATCGCGGCGACCCTCACCGCGGTGGGTCTGCTGCTCGTCATCGTGGCGGGGTGGCTGGCCACGCGCCGCGCGCTCCGGCAGCTCGACCTCAAGCTGCGCGAGTCCACCTCGCAACTGACCCTCAATCGCCAGGAGATCGAGGCGGCCAAGGCCCGCCACGCGCTCGAACGGAAGATCAAGACCATGGAGCTCGAGCACGCGGTGGCGATCCGGGAGGACCGCCTCCGGATTCGAGAGCTCGACCGCACGCTCGACGAGCGCGCCCCGGCCCAGGCGCCGGCCGGC
>JAJEEA010000502.1 GCA_022821235.1 Vicinamibacteria bacterium | reverse complement strand
GCGCGCCGCAGCGTGGCGGCCTGGATCGCACACGAGGGGCTGCCCAACGTACGGCCCCCGCGACGCATCTCGGCCGACGAGGAGGATTGGGCGCTGGGCGCGCTCGGCGACGCGGGGGCGGCCCCGGCGTTGCGCGAGCTGCTGCGGACCCGCGACATCGCCCCGGGCCTGCTCATCGCCCTCCTCGACGCCCTCGGCGCGGTCGGGGCGCCGGAGACGGCCGGGATCGCGATCGAGCTGCTCGGGCACCGGGCCCCGGCGGTTCGGGGGGCGGCCCTGACCGCCCTCGCGGGGCTCGATCCCGAGTCGTTCCTGCTGCTCCTGTCGGGCCTGCCGCCCGACCCCCACTGGCAGGTCCGCGCCGATCTCGCCCGCGCGCTGGCGCTGGCGGATCCCGACGCGGCCGCCTATCGGCTCTCCCTGCTCCTCGAGGACGAGGACCGGCGGGTGGTCCCCGCCGTCCTCCGGTCGCTCGCCGCGGTCCGCGCCCCCGGGCTCGACGCGGTGCTGGTGAACCACCTCTCGGACGGGAACGCCGCCGTCCGCGAGGCCGCGGCCCGGCTCCTCGGCGAGGTGGGCGGCCGCCGCGCCGTCGAGTTCCTCGGCGGCGCGTACCGCGACGAGGTGAACGCGGCGTCGCCGGCGGTTCGGGCGGCGGCGGTCGAGGCCCTCTCGCGCATCGGCGGCGGCCCCGCCCTCGAGACGCTGCGGGACGCGCTCGACGACCCCGACTGGGCGGTCCGGGTCGTGGCCGCGGCGCGTCTCGCCGGCCCCGGCGGGCCCGACGATCCCGCCGGGGCCATCCGGTCGTCCCCCCTGTCGCAGCCGCTCGGGACGTACGAGTCGCCCGAGCTCGTGCGGCCCGCGGTGTCGCCGCACGTGTACGTCGACACCGACCGCGGGACCATTCAGATCGAGCTGGCCGTCAACGAGACGCCGCTGGCGTGCGGCCACTTCATGCGCCTCGCCCGATCCGGCTACTACGACGGGATGCCCGTGGACGAGGTGACGGCGGGCGGGGTGGTGCGCGCCGGCGATCCCCGCGCCCGCGTCGACGGCGGCCCCGGCTACCGCGTTCGCGACGAGCTCGGGCCGCGGCCTTTTCGGCGGGGGACGGTGGGCCTCGCCCTCGATGGGGCCGACACCGGAAGCAGCGGGTTCTTCATCACCGCGTCCCCCCGGCCCGCGTTCGACGGCCGGTACCCGGTGCTCGGCGCCGTGATCGGGGGCATGGACGTCGTCGACCGGCTGCAGCGCGGCGACGTCATCCGCTCGGTCCGCGTGTGGGACGGCCGCACGCCCTTCGAGTAGCGCCTCGCGCCGGCGAAGCCCCCGACCCTGGCCGAGATCGCCCGGTCGCATCCGCGCCGGAGCTTCGCGCCGGCGAGACTCCCAACGCCCCCGAAGGTCGCTTGGTCGCGCGGACGCACGAGCCCTGGAGTTTCGCGCCGGCGAAACTCCCAAGGCGACCGCAGGTCGCCCGGTCACGCCCGCGCTGGAGTTTCGCGCCGGCGAAACTCCCAAGGCGACCGCAGGTCGCCCGGTACCGCAGGTCGCCCGGTCAGGGGCCGCCGACGCGCGACTCGCGCCGGTCCGCGTGCCGCTCCTGGGCGAGCTCGATCAGCCGGTCGAGCAGCGCCGGGTAGCCGACGCCGCTGGCTTCCCACAGCTTGGCGAACATGCTGATGGTCGTGAACCCGGGGTGGGTGTTGATCTCGTTCACGAAGATGCGGCCGGCGTGGTCGAGGAGGAAGTCGACCCGGGCCATGCCCGCGCAGTCGATGGCGCGGAACGCCGAGACCGCCAGGGCGCGGATCCGCTCCGCGTCGTCGGGCGTGAGGTCCGCGGGGATGACGGTCCGGGACCGGTCGTCCAGGTACTTCGCCTCGTAGTCGTAGAAGTCGCCCGCGGGGACGATCTCCCCCGGCGCCGACGCCTCTGGCTCGTCGTTGCCGAGCACCGCGCACTCGATCTCGCGGCAGGGGACCACCGCCTCCTCGACGATGATCTTCCGGTCGAACTCCGCCGCGTGGTCGATGGCGGCCGAGAGCGCGGCCTGGTCGGCAGCGCGCGAGATGCCCAGGCTCGACCCGAGGTTGGCGGGCTTGACGAACAGGGGATGGTCGAGGGCCGCGCTCAGGTCGGCGAGGATCTTCCCGCGGCCCCGCCGCCAGGCGCGTCGCAGCACCGTCTCGTGCTTCACGATGGGCAGGCCGGCCGCCGCGAAGAGCGCCTTCATCACCGCCTTGTCCATTCCCGCCGCGGCCCCGACGACTCCCGCCCCCACGTAGGGGATGTCCGCCAGCTCCAGCAGGCCCTGCAGCGTGCCGTCCTCGCCGTAGGGCCCGTGCACGATCGGGAAGATCACGTCCAGGGTCATGGTGCCGGTCAGCTCGTACGCGTCGTGCCGCACGGAGGCGGGCGGGCCCGCGGTGCGGCTGGCGACCATCAGGGTCTCGTCGCCGGGGCGGGCGACGGGGTGCACGTCGCGGCCGCGGTGCGCGGCCCGCCGGGTCGCCCGGGCCTGCCCGATGGTCTTCGCCGCGGACTCGACGGCGGGGGGGCGGTCGGCCACCGACCAGCCGCCGTCGCGCGATATGCAGATGGGAACGGGGTCGTAGCGGTCCCGGTCGAGGTTGGCGAAGATGGCGGCGGCCGAGGCCAGCGACACCTCGTGCTCGCCCGAGCGGCCGCCGTATACGACACCGATGCGAAGCCGTCTCACTGTTCTCTCAGCCCGCCAATCGTCGCCCCCGGCTCCGCCGGCGCCCGACCGACCGGGGCCCGGCGGCGGTACACGGCGAGGATTCCCGGCCCCGCATGGGCCCGTCGAACCCGCGTAGTATACGGCAGGCGCGGGGAGCGCGAGGTGATGCCGCAGTCCGATTACGGATTCTCGTTCCGGGTGACCCGTCGCGACGGGCAGGCGCGGGCGGGGGAGATCCGCACCCCGCACGGGGTCGTCCGCACGCCGGCGTTCGCGCCGGTGGGCACCCGGGGCGCCGTCAAGGGGTTAACGCACCGCGACGTCGTCGGCCTCGGGGCCGAGCTCGTGCTCGCCAACACTTATCACCTGCACCTTCGGCCGGGCGCCCGCCTCGTGGCGCGGTGCGGCGGCCTCCACCGCTTCATCGGCTGGGACCGGCCGATCCTCACCGACAGCGGGGGCTACCAGGTGTTCAGCCTCGGCGAGCGCCGCACGATCGACGAGGACGGCGTCTGGTTCCGGTCGCACCTCGACGGCAGCCGGCAGCGGCTGACCCCCGAGAGCGCGACCGACGTCCAGGCCCGGCTCGGCTCGGACATCGCCATGGCGTTCGACGAGTGCACGAGCTATCCGGTGTCCGAGCCCGAAGCCGAGGCCTCGATGCACCGGACGCTGCGCTGGGCGCGCCGGTGCCGCACGCGGTTTCTCGCCCTCCGCGACGACCCGGGCAGTCTGCGCGGCGAGGTGACCAACCCCGGCCAGGCGCAGTTCGGCATCGTGCAGGGCGGCGTCCACGACCACCTGCGGGCCTCGAGCGCGCGCGAGACGGTGGCGCTGGAGTTCGAGGGGTACGCCATCGGCGGCCTGAGCGTGGGCGAGCCGGTGGACGTGATGTACCGGGTGGTGCGGAGCACGGCGGCCCTGCTGCCCGACGACCGCGTGCGGTACCTGATGGGCACGGGGATGCCCGACGACCTCGTCGAGTGCGTGGCCGCCGGCATCGACCTGTTCGACTGCGTGCTGCCCACCCGAAACGCCCGTAACGGCCAGCTTCTGACCCGCGAGGGGCCGCTGTCCATCAAGCGGGCGGAGTTCGCCGACGATGCTCGCCCCCCCGATCCCGGGTGCCCGTGCTACACGTGCAGGCGGTATTCGCGGGCCTACCTGCGGTACCTGCACGTGGCCGGCGAGATGACGGGAAGGACGCTCAACACGCTGCACAACCTGCACTTCTACCTTGACACCATGCGCCGCATGAGGGAGGCTATCTTGTTCGGCACGTTCGAGTCGTTCCGGCAGCGTTTTCACGAGACGTTCTCCCGCCGGCCCCGTTCCTGACCGCCGGCGGGCGGCAGGCGCGCCGGCGATTGAAGACCACCGATGCCTGATTCCGGCCTCCCGACCCTCTTCGCCCAGGCCGCGCAGGGCAACCCGCCGCTGTGGGCGCAGTTCCTGCCGTTCGCGCTGATCCTCGCCATCTTCTACTTCATCATCCTGCTGCCGATGCGGCGGCGGCAGAAGAAGGTGCAGGAGTTCCGCGACGCCCTCAAGGTGGGCGACCGGGTGATCACGACGAGCGGCATCTACGGGTCGATCACGAAGCTGAACGACCGGTCGGTCCAGCTCCAGGTGGCCGACAAGGTGCGCATCGAGGTGTCGCGGTCGGCGGTCGGGGGCTACCAGGGGCAGGAGCCGGTGGCCCAGGACTCCGCGTCGATGTAGCCGGCCGGGGCCGCCGACGGCGGCCTCCGGGCGGCGGTGGACGTCGGGACGGACAGAACCATGAAGAAGAACCTGCGCTGGAAGCTGTTGACCATCGTCGCGGTGGCGGCCGCGGCCGCGTTCGCCATCTATCCGCCCGAGGACCAGGTGCGGCTCGGCCTCGACCTCCGGGGCGGCGTCCATCTCGTCCTGCGGGTGCAGACCGACGACGCGCTGCGGGTGGAGACCGAGACGAACGCCGAGCAGTTGAGGGAGCAGGCGAGCCTCGTCGGCATCGAGCTGCTCTCGGCCGGCGCCGCCGCCGCGACGGAGATCCGCGTCGAGGGCGTCCCCGGCGACCGCGACCAGGAGTTCCGGGGCATCGCCGACGACCTCCTGCAGGTGAGCTACGACCGGCGGGCCGACGGCCCCGGCGCCTACACCTTCGGCATGCTGCCGGGCATCGAGCGCCAGCTTCGCGAGGAGTCGGTGCGCCAGGCCCTCCAGACCATCGAGCGCCGGGTCAACGAGCTCGGCGTCGCCGAGCCCATCGTCGCCCCCCACGGCGTGGCCGGCGACCAGATCCTGGTCCAGTTGCCCGGCGTCGAGGACGTGCAGGGGGCGAAGGAGATCATCCGCTCGACCGGCCTCCTCGAGCTGAAGCTGGTCGAGGACGGCCCCGCCCTCTCGCGCGAGCTGCTGCTGCAGGCGAGGAACGGCGTCGTGCCCCCGGACATGGAGGTCGTGTCGGGGGCCGACGAGTCCCTCGGCGCCGCCCCCGGCTCGACCGTCTACTACCTCGTGCGGCGGGTGGCCCCGGTCACGGGGCGCGACCTGCGCAACGCCCGGCCGACCATCGACGAGTTCAACCAGCCCGCCATCAGCTTCTCGTTCAACCGCGAGGGGGCCCGCAAGTTCGGCAACTTCACGGGGAGCAACGTCGGGCGCAACCTCGCCATCATCCTCGACAACCGGGTGTACTCGGCCCCCGTCATCCAGGAGCGCATCGCCGACGAGGGGCGCATCACCGGCACCTTCACGACGGGGGAGGCGACCGATCTCGCGCTGATCCTGCGGTCGGGCGCCCTGCCCGCGTCCCTCACCTATCTCGAGGAGCGGACGGTGGGGCCGAGCCTGGGGGCCGACTCGATCCGCGCCGGGGTCACCGCGTCGGCCTCGGGGCTCATCGCGGTGGCGCTGTTCATGCTCCTCTACTACCGGCTGTCGGGCATCAACGCGGTCGTCGCGGTGGGCATGAACCTGCTCATCCTGCTCGGGTGCATGGCCTACGTGGGGGCCGTGCTCACCCTGCCGGGCATCGCCGGGTTCATCCTCACCATCGGCATGGGGGTCGACTCCAACGTGCTGATATTCGAGCGCATCAAGGAGGAGCTGGGCTCCGCCAAGGGGGTCCGGGCGGCCGTCGCGGCCGGGTTCGACCGCGTCTTCCTGACCATTCTCGACACCCACATCGCGTCGCTCATCGCCGCCGCCTTCCTGTTCCAGTTCGGCTCGGGCCGATCAAGGGCTTCGCGACCACGCTGTTCTTCGGTCTCGTGTCGAACGTGTTCACCGCGGTCTTCGTGTCGCGGACCATCTTCGAGACGGTGCTCACGCGCCGCCGGGAAGCCTCGTTGAGCATCTGAACCGCGGGAGCAGCTCCGCCTGATTCGATTGCACCGCCGCCGGCCGGCGCGGCCGCGGCCTGACCATCCGGGACACCGACGCGCGTATGCCCATCTTCAAGAACCCGAACTTCGACTTCCTCAAGTGGCGCTGGCCCGCCGTCGGCCTCTCGTGCCTCATCATCGCCGCCGGGGCGGCGATGACGGCGTTGCAGGGGGGGCTGTCCCTCGGCATCGACTTCTCGGGCGGCACCATCGTCATCGTGCAGTTCGACGAGCCCGTCACCGAGGACCAGGTGCGCGACGCGGTGGGGGACGCGGCCGGCGAGAGCGTAGTCCAGCAGTACGGCGACGCCGACTCCAACGAGATCCTGATCCGGCTGCCGCAGAGCGAGGACCCCGAGGAGGGCACGAGCCTCGAGGAGGGCGCGAACGCGGTCGTCGCGGCCCTCGAGCAGAGCCCCATCGGCGGCTTCACGGTCATCGGGCAGGAGCTCGTGGGGCCGGTCATCGGCGAGGAGCTGCAGCGCCGCGGGGTCAACGCCTTCGTGTTCGCGATGCTCGGCATCCTCGTCTACGTCGCCTTCCGCTTCCGGTTCAGCTTCGCGGTGGGGGCGATCATCGCGGTCGTGCACGACATCCTCGTGACCCTGTCGATGCTGACCTTCTTCGGCTTCGACCTGTCGCTGGCCGTCGTCGCGGCGATGCTGACCATCAACGGCTACTCGGTGAACGACTCCATCGTCGTGTTCGACCGGGTGCGCGAGAACCTCCGGCGCATGCGGCGCGACGCGTTCGACAAGCTCGTCAACGCCAGCATCAACCAGACCCTGAGCCGCACCATCATCACCTCGGGCACCACCGCCTTCGCGGTCCTCGCCCTGTTCCTGTTCGGCGGCGAGGTGCTGCGGGGCTTCGCGTTCACGATGCTCGTGGGGGTGCTGAGCGGCACCTACTCCACGATCTTCATCGCGGCCGCCGCCGCCATCGTCATCAGCGAGCGCCGGGCCGCGCGGCGGCTGCAGGCGGCGCCGGCGTCGTCGGCGTCGTCGTCCGCCGGCTCGAAGCCGAAGCGGCGCCGGGGGAAGTCATCGAGGGCCCGCGCCCGCGCCTGAGGACCTTCCCGGGGCCGTCGGCCGGACCTCGCGTTGCACCGGGACCGGCGAGCGGGGGGCCGCATCGCCGGCCGCATGAGGCGCGGAGCCCCGCCACGGGCTCCCGGGCCGCCGACCCTGACGCCGCATGACCCCCGCCCAGGCCGTGTGGCTCGGCATCGTGCAGGGGCTGACCGAGTTCCTGCCCATCTCCAGCTCCGCCCATCTCATCCTGGTGCGCGAGCTGTTCGGCTGGGACGCGGGGGCGGCGGAGATCCCGTTCGACGTGGCCTGCCACCTCGGCACCCTGACGGCGGTGCTCGCCTACTTCCGCCGCGACGTCCTTGCGCTGGCCGCCGCCGCCCCCCGGGCCCTCGCCGGCGGGGGCGGCGACGCCGCCCGCACGGGACGTCTGATCCTGCTCGCGACCGCCCCCCTCGTCCCCCTGGGCCTGCTCCTCGCCGGGCACGTCGACCGCCTGCGCGGTCCGGCGGTGGTCGCGGCGACGCTGGCCCTCGGCGCCGCCGTGATGCTCTGGGCGGATCGGGGCGGGGGGTCCTCGCGCCGGGCGTCGTCGCTCTCGGTCGGAGACGCCCTCGTCCTCGGCTGCGCGCAGGCGGCGGCCCTCGTGCCGGGAGTCTCGCGGTCGGGCGCGATCATCACGGTGGCCCTGCTCCTGGGGCTGTCCCGGCCGGAGGCGGCCCGGTTCGCCTTTCTCCTCGGCATTCCCGCCATCGCCGGCGGGGGGCTGCAGGCGGCGCGCATGCTCGGGGGCGACGGCATCGCCGCGAACGCGCCGGCCCTGCTCGCGGGGTTCGTCACCTCGGGAGCCGTCGGCTACCTCGCGGTGGCGGGGCTGCTCCGCTATCTCTCCCGGCACTCGCTCGCCGCGTTCGCCTGGTACCGCCTCGCGGTGGCGGCGGCGCTGGGGCTCGGTCTCGCGCTCGGACGGTGAGGGAACGCGCGCGCCGGAGTTTCGCGCCAGCGAACTCCCGACGCGACCCGCAGGGTCGCGCAGCCAGGCAGCCAGGCAGCGGGGTCCGGCGCGCTGGAGTTTCGCGTCAGCGAAACTCCCGACGCGACCCGCAGGGTCGCGCAGCCAGGCAGCCAGGCAGCCGGGTCCGGCGCGCTGGAGTTTCGCGCCAGCGAAACTCCCGACGCGACCCGCAGGGTCGCGCGGTCGCCGCAGGCTTGACAGCGACACGGGCGGCTGCTAGGTTTGCGCGTCCTCAGCAGGGACGTTTCGGGCGATTTCCCCGCGGTGTCGGGCGGGGTGCGCCCCGCGTCGGATTCCCCGGCACAACGGAAGGCACGCAAACGCCAAGGTCGGAGAATGGACAACTCACTCTACGTGCTCCTCGGGGTCGGCGCGCCCGTCGCCGCCGCCCTCTTCGCGCTCTCCCTCATCCGCGCCATCAACGCCCACGACGCCGGCACCGAGCGCATGCAGCAGATCGCGGCCCTCATCCGCCGCGGCGCGATGGCCTTCCTGCAGACCGAGTACAGCGTGCTGGCGGTGTTCGTCGTCGTCATGTTCGGGGTCCTCGTGCTGTTCCTGCCGGGCGACTCGCTCCTCGTCGGCGTCAGCTTCCTCGTCGGGGCGCTCCTCTCCGCCACCGCGGGCTGGGTCGGCATGCGCACGGCCACCGGGGCCGCCGTCCGCACCACCGCGGCGGCGCAGACCAGCCTCGCCGGCGCCCTGCGGGTGGCGTTCTCGAGCGGCGCGGTCATGGGCCTGACCGTCGTCGCCCTCGGCACCCTGGGCATCGCGCTTCTCTACTGGCTCTACGGCGGCCTCGACGGCCGCGGCCCGTCCGCCGTCGGGTCGCTGCTCGGGCTCTCCCTCGGGGCGTCGTCCATCGCCCTGTTCGCGCGCGTCGGGGGCGGCATCTTCACCAAGGCGGCCGATGTCGCCGGCGACCTGTCCGGCAAGGTCGAGGCGGGCATTCCCGAGGACGACCCCCGCAACCCGGCGACCATCGCCGACAGCGTGGGCGACAACGTCGGGGACGTGGCGGGCATGGGGGCCGACCTCTTCGAGTCCTACGTGGGCAGCATCATCTCGTCGGTCGCCCTCGCGTGGGCCCTCACCGCGACCACCGCGTCCGATTTGTGGGGCGTGGGGGAGAGCGGCTTCCTCGCCCTCCAGGCCGATCTCGCGGCGTTCCCGGTGCTGCTGGCCGGCTTCGGCATCGTCGCCTCGATCCTGGGGACGTTCACGGTGCGGACCGACGACGAGAGCAAGGTGCAGGGGGCGTTGCTGCGGGGGCTCATCGTGGCGTCGGTCATCGTCCTCGTCGGCGCGGCCGGGCTCATCTCGGCCACCTCGGTCCCGTGGCCGGTCATGGGCTGCGTGGTGTTCGGGGTGGTGGCGGGGGTCGTCATCGGCAAGCTCACCGAGTACTACACCGGCAAGGACATGCCGCCGGCCGCCCACATCGCCGAGCAGTCGGAGACCGGTCCCGCCACCAACATCATCGCGGGCCTGGGGGTCGGCATGATGTCGTGCGGCTACCCGGTGCTGGTCGTCTGCTTCGCCATCTTCTTCAGCTACCAGTTGGGCGAGCTCTACGGCATCGCCATCGCCGCCGTCGGCATGCTCTCGACGCTCGGCATCAGCCTCGGCGTCGACGCCTACGGGCCGGTCGCCGACAACGCCGGGGGCATCGCCGAGATGAGCAAGTGCGAGCCGTTCGTGCGCGACCGCACCGACGCCCTCGACGCGGTCGGCAACACCACCGCGGCGATGGGCAAGGGCTTCGCCATCGGGTCGGCCGCCCTCACCGCCCTCGCCCTGTTCTCGACGTTCCAGGCCACCGCCGCCGACAACGTGGCCCAGGCCGGCGGGTCCGGCGTCTTCGATCCGCGGCAACTGAGCCTCGAGCTGACGAACCCCAACGTGCTGATCGGCATGTTCATCGGCGGCATGCTGCCGTTCATCTTCTCGGCCCTCACCATGAACGCGGTGGGCCGGTCCGCGAACCAGATGATCGAGGAGGTCCGCCGGCAGTTCCGCAGCATCCCGGGGCTGCTCGAGGGCACGGCGGAGCCCGATTCGGCGCGGTGCGTGGCCATCTCCACCCAGTCCGCCATCAAGGAGATGATCCTGCCCGGCCTCCTCGCGGTGGTCGCGCCGGTGCTGACCGGCTTCGTGCTGGGCGTGGCCGGCCTCGGGGGGCTGCTCGGGGGCGCGCTCGTGACCGGCGTCCTCATGGCCCTGATGATGGCCAACGCGGGCGGGGTCTGGGACAACGCGAAGAAGCTGATAGAGGAGGGCCATCACGGCGGCAAGGGCTCGGAGCCGCACAAGGCCGCGGTCATCGGCGACACCGTCGGCGACCCGTTCAAGGACACGGCGGGGCCGAGCCTCAACATCCTCATCAAGCTGATGACCATCGTCGCGGTCATCTTCGTGCCCCTGGTCGTGGCCTGGATGCGCTAGCGGCCCGCGCCGTCGCATGGCCGGGTTTCGGCGCCCGGACTTGCGTTGACACCGGTTTTGGTGTCTGCATATAATTCGTCCCTCTCATCGTGGAGCGATTCATCCCCTAACGGGGCGCAGGAGGTTGCCTGTGGCAGGTCAGATGTTCGGTGAAATCGCGAATCCGTCGATCAAGATCGGCGCCCAGAAGTGGTACACGGTACCGGTCTCGATCCTCGCGCACGTGGTGGCGATCGGGGCCGTCGTCATCGTGCCGCTGCTGGCGGCCGAGGCGTTGCCGCAGGTGCCGTCGATGATGGCGTTCGTGGCCGCGCCGCCGCCACCGCCGCCACCGCCGCCGCCACCCCCACCGCCGCCGAAACCGCCCCCACCGAAGCCGCCACCGGAGAAGCCTCCGCCGCTCCAGCCGCCGCCGGCTGTGGATGAGCTG
>JAJEEA010000525.1 GCA_022821235.1 Vicinamibacteria bacterium | reverse complement strand
GGCCGCGGCCCTCCGCGTCACGCTTGACGCCGTGACGCTCTTCCTCGCCTGCGCCCGCATGCGGACGTCGGCGACGGGCTACTGCCTTCCCATCCACCGAAGCGCCGCTTCCAGCACGGTGTCCTCGGCTGAGGAGGTTGGTTCGATCCGGAACCGCGGCACGAACCTCTCGCGCGGCGTCCCATCGACGTGGTACAGCCGCTCCGCCGGCACGCGTACCGGAATCCCCGTGTACTCGAGAGTTCGGCGGTAGACGGCGCCGGCCAAGCCCGCCATGTCGGAACCGAAAACGGTCGCCCGCTGCATGCCATCCAGACCGATGGCGACACCCTCGCCCATGCTCGCCGTCCACCGGCCGACGACCACCGCGATGGGCTTGTCGTAGACGCGAGGGCCACGCGGAGCGACGTGCTCCACCCAGATCCGCCGGATGCCGTGGCGACGCTCCTCGCCGGGAAGGTCATGACGCTGGTAGGGCCTCTCCTCCGACACGAGCCGGCCGAGGAGGCCGCGCGCTATGGTCGTGTTGCCGCCGCCCGGCGTGTCCCGGAGGTCGAGAATCAGTCCATCCGCCCCCCGGAGGTCGTCGAGCGCCGCATCCCAGGCCGCGACCAGGGCGGCCTGCCCCAGGCTGTCGTGCAGACGAACGTATCCGATGCGGTCATCCAGGTACGTGACCGTCAGCGGTGACTCGGCGCGGTCCGCCAACCCCGGCCGGAACTCCACGCTTCGCAGCCGCGAGCCTGTTCTCACTTCGACGTGAACCGCGGCGTTCTGCCGTCCCGCGAGCAGGACCCGGAGCGCCCAGTCCCGAGCGGCGGGATCCTCCCGGTCGAGCGCGCTCGGCAACCGACCCTCGACCGCCTCCGCAACGGGACGGCCGTCGATCGCCACGAGCTCCATCCCCGGCCGGAGCCCGGCCCGCTCGCCGTCCGAGCCGACCCGCACCTGTGTGATGAGGGCCGTTCCCCCTCGGTGAACGGCCCAAAGATCCGCACCGCTCGGGACGAGTCGGGGCGACGACGGCGTGTTGACGCCGAGGTGAGCGTGATGATCGTACAGGTACTCGACGAGATCCTCGAGCAGGCCGATGAACTCGCCGTGGTCGCGTATGGCAGTCGCGCGCGGCCTCAGCAGGTTCCGCACCTGCTCCCAATCGACGGACTTCTCCTCGAAGTAGGCGTAGTTGTCGCGGATGAACGTCCAGGCCGAGTCGAAGTCATCAAGGTAGGCGGACGGAGGCAATGCGGCGGGTGGCTGTCGACCCGCAACGGCGCCGGGCATCGCGACGGCCGCGCACGCCGAGAGCACCGCCAACACGCCCACGCGTCGCACTATCGGATTCCAGAGCAGCCGCGTCACGCAAGCACTTCGGGCCATGCGGAGTGTAGGCAGTCTGCCGTGTCAGTGCGCGTCGAACAGGCTCGCCACGTCCAGGGAACAGTCCGGCAGGCACACCGAGGCGACCGGCTGTCCCCTGACGAAAACGCCATGCTCCCTGTACGCGGACCCGACCAGCACGAGCACCCTCACCGTCTCGTCCAGGGGATTGACGATCCAGTATTCGGGAATCCGCGCCTCCGCGTAATCGAGGCGCTTGTCCCGCGTGTCTCGTTCCGGGTCGTCGGGGCTGACGACCTCGACCACCAGGTCGGCCCCGGTCCAGAACTGGTTCCCGCGTCGCGGATCGTCCGCGTCGAGCACGAGCAACAGATCCGGCTCGCGGAACTTCCCGTCACGAATGCGCAGCCGCAACGGGGCGAAGAGCGCCGTACCGCCCAGCTCCAAGGCCTGAGGAAGGAGCGCCAGAAGCAGGAATCGCACGATGACCTGATGCCGGTCGGTCGGCATGGGCAGGATATCGAGACGGCCGTCCGTGAACTCGAGCAGCCGCCGGCAGCGTTCCGTCCACTGCAGGTACTGCGCTTCTGTGCACGTTCCGTGCCGCGCCGGCACGTCGATGGACGCGCCCTCGTCCGGCGTGACGAGCCGAGGCTCGCCCGGATGCGTTGCTGGTCTCATGTCGTTCCGCGGATTCACCCGCCCCGCCGAACCACTTCCAGTATCGGCAGGCGTGGTTCTGGATGTCAACGCCTCCGCGGCTGGTGCTGGCACAAAACGGGCACGGGCACGACCCGTTGCAGGTCGTGACCGTGCCCAATTGCGTCCCGACTCGAAGCTGCGCGCCTACGCGATGATCTGCGGGATCAGCGTGCCGTGCACGTCGGTCAGCCGCATGTCCCGCCCGTTGTAGCGGTAGGTCAGCTTCGTGTGGTCCATCCCCAGCAGGTGCAGCATCGTCGCGTGGAGGTCGTGCGGCGACACCCGCTGCTGCTCGGCCTTGTAGCCGAACACGTCGCTGGCCCCGATGGCCTGGCCGCCCTGGATGCCGGCCCCCGCCATCCACCCGGTCATGGTGCCGGGGTTGTGGTCGCGGCCGACGCCGCGCTGCGAGATCGGCATGCGGCCGAACTCGGCGTGCCACACGATGAGGGTCGAGTCGAGCATGCCGCGGGCCTTGAGGTCGGTCAGCAGCCCCGCGATCGGCTTGTCGGTCTCGGCCGCGTGCTGGCTGTGGTTCTCCTTCAGGTTGCTGTGGGCGTCCCAGGTGTCGGTGTTCTGGACGCCGAGGCCGCCGTGGAAGAGCTGCACGAAGCGGACCCCGCGCTCGACCAGCCGGCGCGCCATCAGGCACTGGCGCCCGAAGGGCTCGGTGATCTCCTCGTCGAGGCCGTAGAGCTTCTTCGTGGCCTCGGACTCGGCCGAGGTGTCGACGGCCTCGGGGGCGCAGCCCTGCATGCGGTAGGCGAGCTCGTAGGACGAAATGCGGGCCGCGAGCTCGGAGTTGCCGGGGTTGCGGGCCATGTCCATCTCGTTGAGCCGGGCCAGGGTGTCGAGACGCGCCCGCTGCTGCTCGACGCTCATGCCCTCGGGGGGCTGCAGGTCGACGATGGGGTCGCCGACGGCGCGGAACAGCGTGCCCTGGTAGGCGGCGGGCATGAAGCCGGCGCTCCAGTCGTTGGGGCCGCCGAGGGGGCCGCCGCGGTAGTCGTTCATGACCACGAACGCGGGCAGGCTCGAGCTCTCCGACCCGAGGCCGTAGGTGACCCACGAGCCGACGGCGGGGAACCCCATCCGGATCTGGCCGCTCTGCATCTCGTAGGTCGCCTGGATGTGGTCGTTCGACCGGCCGTACAGCGACCGGATGAACGCCATCTCGTCGACCTTCTTCGACAGGTGCGGGAAGATCTCGGACACGTGGAGGCCGCTCTCGCCATGGCGGTGGAACTCGAACGGGCTCGGCATCAGCGGGCCGGGGTGCCCCTGCCGCACGACGACCGACTCGGCCATCGGCTGGCCCGCGTACTGCGCCAGCGCGGGCTTGTAGTCGAACGTGTCGACCTGGCTGACCCCCCCGCTCATGAACAGCGAGATGACCGCGGTCGCCCGCGGCTCGAAGTGGGGGGGCTTCGGGGCGAACGGGTTCCCGGGGATGGGGTCGCCGCAGCCGTCGGCCGGCGCCGCCGCGAGCACGCCCTCGCGGTCGAGCATGTGGGCGAGGGCGAGCCCCGCGATGCCGCCGCCCGACTGGAAGAGGAAGTTGCGGCGGTCCCAGAACGTCCGCTTCCGGCAATGGTGATGATGGTGATCGTGCATCGTGGCCACCTCTATCTCAGGTACAGGAACTCGTTCAGGTTGAGCATCACGTGGGTCAGGTCGACGAGCGACTGCGACGACACGAGGCCGCGGGCCACCTCGGCCTCCTCGGGCGCGGGCGGCCGGGTCAGGGCGATGCGGTAGGCGAGGTCGATCTGCCGGTCGACGTCGCCGGGCGCGGCCCGCTCCAGCCGCTCGGCGAACAGCCGGGCCTGGTTCAGGACGAACTCGTTGTTCATCAGGGTCAGGGCCTGCGTGGCCACCGTCGACACGTTGCGGGCCGCCGCCGTCTGGTTCTGGTCGGGCAGGTCGAACGTCTCGAAGAACGGGAAGCTCAGCGACCGGCGCCGGAAGACGTAGACGCTGCGCCGCCAGACGTCGGGGCCGTCCTCCTGGTTGTCCCAGTAGCCGTTCCGCGCGGCCAGCAGAAGCTCCTGCGGCACGTGGGGGAAGACCGGCTGACCGCCCACCGTGAGGTCGATGGCGCCGCTCACCGTCATGATGGCGTCGCGCAGGGCCTCGGCCTCCAGGCGCTGCGGGCGGTACTGCCAGAGCAGCCGGTTGTCGGGGTCGGCGGCGCGGCTGTCCGCGTCCTCGTGGGCCGACGCCATCCGGTAGGCCTCGGAGGTCATGAGCAGCCGGTGCATCTCCTTGACGCTCCAGCCGCGGTCCATGAACTCCACGGCCAGCCAGTCGAGCAGCGCGGGATGGGTGGGCTCGTCCCCCATCCGGCCGAGGTTGTCGAGGGTGCGCACGATGCCGCGGCCGAAGTGGTGGTGCCAGATGCGGTTGGCCATGACCCGCGCGGTCAGGGGGTTGTCGCGCGACGCGATCCACTCGGCGAGGGCGAGCCGGCGGCCCGACGTGCGCCCGTCCGGCCGGGGCAGCACCGTCGGGGGGTCGCCGTAGGTGGCCACGCTCAGGAACCCGGGAGACATCGGGGAGCCCGGGCTGAACGGATCGCCGCGAATCAGGAAGTAGTTGGGCGGCACCTCGAAGGGCGGCCCGCCCTCCTCGTGGAGGAACGACCCCGGCTCGTCGGGCAGGATGCGGCACTCGGGGCACCCGATGACGTTGTCGCCGGGGCCGTCCGGGGCGTACCGGTAGTCGCCGTCGGTGACGATCTCCGCCATCGGCGGCTCCGGCGGGCGCACCGCGTCGAGGGCCTCGACCGCCGCCGTCAGCTTGCTCCAGCGGTCGCCCTCCGCCTCGGACAGCGCCGCGACGACCTGCCGACGGGGCGGGTTGATCGACAGCACCTGGGCGGCCAGAAGCTGCTCGCCCGCCGTCCGCTCCCCCTCGGGCTTGAACGCCGCCTGCTGCACGTTCTCGGGGAAGCGCTCCTCGATGAGCTCGATGCGCAGCCGCTCGCGGTGCGGTGCCTCGATCTCGGCGATCTCGTCCCGCAGCGGCTGCTGGGCCGCGTCGATGGCCGCGTTCTTCTCGCGGTACTCGCGCACGCCGGCCCGGTCGAGCAGCGGGTAGTCGATCTCGACGTAGCCGAAGATCGACGCCTGCATGCTGTAGTAGTCCTTCTGCAGGATCGGGTCGAACTTGTGGTCGTGGCACCGGGCGCAGTGCACGGTCATGCCGAGGACGCCGCGGCCGAGGGTCCCCAGCACGTCGTCGAGGTAGTCGTGCCGCCGCTCGGGGTTGTCCTTCTCGCGGAAGTTGACCCGCGGCCCCGCCCGCAGGAACCCGGTGGCGATGAGGGTCTCGTCGGTGACGTGGTCGAGCTCGTCGCCCGCGATCTGCTCGCGCAGGAACTGGTTGTAGGGCTTGTCGTCGTTGAAGGCGTCGATGATGTAGTCGCGGTACCGCCACGCGTTGTCGCGGCGGTAGTCCTGCTCGAACCCCGTCGAGTCGGCGTAGCGGGCCACGTCCATCCAGTGCCGGCCCCAGCGCTCGCCGTAGTGCGGCGAGTCGAGCAGGCGCTCGATCAGCCGCTCCCAGGCGCCCCGCTCCTTGTCGGCGAGGAACTCGTCGATCTGCTCGAGGGTCGGGGGCAGGCCGGTGAGGTCCAGATAGGCGCGACGTACGAGGGTCAGGTCGTCCGCCCGCGGCCCCGCCGTCACCCCCGCCTCCTGGCGGGCGGCGTCGAGGAAGCGGTCGACGGGGTGCTCGTAGTCGGCCGAGGCGGGCACGGGGGCCTTCTTCGGCAGCTTGAACGCCCAGTAGTCGCGCGCCCCATCGGGCAGCAGGGTGTTCTCGAGCGCGGCCAGGGCGACGTCGGCGCTCGTGGCGCCGCCCTCGTCCCAGTGCGCGCCCTCGTCGATCCAGGTGCGGACGGCCAGGAGCTCAGCATCGCTGAGGGGATCGCCGGCCATCGGCATCGGCGGATCGTCGAGGCCGGCCAGCATCCGGTAGAGGCGGCTCTCGTCGGCGCGCCCCGGCACCAGGGCCGGCCCGTGGGCGCCGCCCTCGACCGCGGCCTCCCGCGTTCGGAGATCGAGGTCCGAGAGCTGCGACGCCTCGCCGTGGCAGTTCCAGCAGCTTCGCTCGAAGATGGGCCGGATGTGGTCGGTGAAGGTGATCTCGGCCCCCGTCTGCGCCTGCGCGCCGGCGCCGGCACTCGCGAGGAACACCCCGACCAGCCCGAGCAACGTGGTCGTTCGCCGCATCGACATTCCTCCAAACCTGACGTTCAGGACTGCGAATTGCCGCTACAGCATAGCACTTCGCGCAAGCCTTTGCCCTGCGCCCGGACGATCGGGACGGGCCGGGTCTTCCCGGGCTCGGTCCCCCTGACGCGGATTCAGATCCTCCAGCCGGACCTCCCCGCGATCAGGCGTCGACGTCCCGTTCGATGGGGTCGAACTCGGCATTGATGCGCACGCTGTCCTGTCGGACTCGAAGGGAGGTGGCGGCGAGCCGATCCGCGCGCAGGCGGGCGCGCGTGTCCCGGTTCATGCGCTCCAGGGCCCGGCGGATGTACTCGGCGCGCGACAGTTGCAGGGCCGCGGCGCACTGGCCGGACGCCTCAAGCAACTGTCCCGGGAGCTTCAACGAGATGGCCGGCATGAGTACTCGTCTCGAGTCCCACATCTGAAG
>JAJEEA010000423.1 GCA_022821235.1 Vicinamibacteria bacterium | reverse complement strand
GCCGGCGAAGCGCCGGGCGGCGCGCACCGCGCGGACGACGTTCACGCGGACGACGTCCACATGGGCGAGGAGGCGGCGGCCGCTGGCTCGACGCCCGCCCCCCTCGTGATCACGGAGGGCGCCCAGCGCAACGCCGGGATGCGCGTCGTCGCGGCCGAGCACCGCGAGCTGCCGGTGCCGATGGAGGTGACCGGCTTCGTCACTCCGGACACGACGCGGGTCATGCGGCTGCGGGCGCTCGCCGAGGGCGTCATCTCGCGGGTCGACGTCAAGCTGGGCGACCGCGTGCGCACGGGGCAGCCGCTCGTCGAGTACGACAACGTGGCCCTCGGCGACCACATCGCCGAGTACCGCGCCGCGGTGGCGGGGCGGCTTCGCGCCGAGGCCGACCTGCAGGTGCGGCGGCGCAGCTTCGAGCGGGCCGAGCAGTTGATCGGCCTCGAGGCGATCGCGCAGCAGACCTTCGAGCTGCGCCGCTCCGAGCTGGAGCAGGCGCACGCGGGGGTGCTGAGCGCGCAGGCCGAGGTGACGCGCATCGAGGAGCGCATCCACCGCTTCGGGCTGACCGACGAGGACCTCGCCGAGGTGGCCCCGCGCGAGGGCGAGGGCTCGATGCAGGAGGCGGCCGAGCGGCACCGCGAGGCGTCGCTCAACGTCCTGCGCGCGCCGTTCGACGGGGTCGTCACCGAGTACAGCGTCGCTGTCGGCGACCTCGTCGGGCCCGACCGCGACCTGCTGACGATCACCGACATCTCGACCGTCTGGGTGCTCGCCGACGTCTACGAGTCGGACCTCGGCCGTCTTCCCCCCGCCGCCGAGGTGAGCATCCGCACCCAGGCCTACCCCGACCGCGTGTTCACCGGCCGCATCACCTACGTTTCGGACACCATCGAGGCGCAGACGCGCGCCGCCCACGTGCGCTGCGTCGTCGACAACCCCGACGACGCGCTGAAGCTGGGCATGTTCGCCAGCGTCACCATTCCCACCAACGAGCGGGTCTCGGCCCTCGCGGTGCCGGTGGCCGCCGTGCAGCGGATCGACGGAGAGCCGGTGGTCTTCGTGCAGACCGGCGCGGCCGCGTTCGAGCGGCGCGACGTGACCCTCGGCTCGACCGCGGGCGGCGTCGTCGAGGTGCTGAGCGGCCTGGCGCCGGGCGATCCCGTGGTGGCGGCCGGCAGCTTCTACCTGAAGACGGCGTTGCTGAACGATCGAATCGGCCACGCCCACTGAATGTCGAACCAGCGCAACGGCCACGCCCCCGGAATCGGGCACGCCGCCTGACTCAATGGACCGCATCGTCGACCTCGCGTTGCGGAACCGCTTCCTGGTGCTGGCCGCCACGGTTCTCGCGGCGGGGGTGGGCGTCTGGTCGATGTTCCGGCTGCCCATCGACGCGGTGCCCGACGTCACCCCCAACCAGGTGATGGTGCTCACCCAGGCGCCGGGCATCGGCCCCGCCGAGGTCGAGCAGTTCGTCACCGTGCCGGTCGAGACCGCGATGAGCGGCCTGCCCGGCATCACCGCGATCCGCTCGGTGTCGCGGTTCGGCCTGTCGTCGGTCTACGTCTACTTCGACGAGTCGGTCGACCTCTACTTCGCGCGCCGCCTCGTGCTCGAGCGGCTGCCCGAGGCGCGCGAGCTGATTCCGGAGGGCTACGGGGCCCCGACCCTGGGGCCCATCAGCACCGGGCTCGGCGAGATCTACCAGTTCGAGGTGCGCGGCGCGGGGTTCACCGCCATGGATCTGCGCAGCCTGCTCGACTGGGACATCGGGTTCAGGCTGCGGTCGGTACCCGGCGTCGTCGAGGTGAACTCGTACGGCGGCGAGCTGAAGACCTACGAGGTCCAGCTCGACCCGAACCGCCTCGTCGCCTACAACGTGTCGCTCGCGATGGTCGTCGACGCCCTGCGCCAGAACAACGCGAACACCGGCGGCGCCTACATCGAGCGTGCCCAGGAGCAGTACGTGGTGCGGGGGGAGGGGCTGGTCGCCTCGCTCGACGACATCGGCAGCATCGTCGTCACCGCCGCCCCCGACGGCGCGCCGGTCATGGTGCGCCACCTCGGCGAGGTCGCCCTCGCGCCCATGGTCCGGCAGGGCGCGGTCACCCGCGACGGGCGCGGCGAGGTGGTGACCGGGGTGGTGATGATGCTGATGGGCGAGAACCCCCGCGTCGTCGCCCGGCGGGTGGACGAGGAGCTGACCCGCATCGCCGCGACCCTGCCCCCCGGCGTCGAGGTCGAGACCTACTACGACCGGAACGACCTCGTCGGCCGGACCATCGCCACCGTGCGGAACAACCTCGTCGAGGGCGGGCTGCTGGTCGTCGCGGTGCTGCTGCTCTTCCTCGGCAACCTGCGCGGCGGGCTCATCGTCGCCTCGGCCATCCCCCTGTCGATGCTCTTCGCGTTCACGGGGATGGTGCGGGCCGGCATCTCCGGCAACCTCATGAGCCTGGGCGCGATCGACTTCGGGCTGATCGTCGACGGCTCCGTCGTGATGATCGAGAACATCGTGCGGCGCCTCGGCCAGGTCCCGGACGGCCGCGACCGCCGCGAGGTCATCGCCGAGGCGGGGCGCGAGGTGGCGCGGCCGGTGTTCTTCGCGGTGATGATCATCACCATCGTCTACCTGCCCATCCTCACCCTGCAGGGGGTCGAGGGCAAGATGTTCCGCCCGATGGCCCTGACCGTGGTCTTCGCGCTGGTCGCCTCGCTGGTGCTTGCCCTGACCCTGATGCCGGTGCTCGCGTCGCTCGCGTTCCGGCGCGGCGCGGTGAGCCGCGAGCCGCGCGTGGTCTCGTGGCTGACGCGCCGCTACCGCCCGTTGCTCGCCGGCGCGATGGCGCGCCCCGGCGTCACCGGGCTCGCCGCCGCGGTGCTCTTCGCGGGGTCGCTGCTGCTCGTGCCGTTCATGGGGGCCGAGTTCCTGCCGCGGCTCAACGAGGGGGCCATCGCGGTCCAGGCGTGGCGCCTGCCGAGCGTGGCGCTGACGGAGTCGGTGAAGAGCACCACCCTCATCGAGGAGACGCTGCTGGAGTTCCCCGAGGTGGTGACGGTCGTGTCGCGCACCGGCCAGGCCGAGATCCCGACCGACCCCATGGGGGTCGAGACCAGCGACATCTACGCGATCCTCACCGAGCAGGACGAGTGGGAGACGGCCGACACCCGAGAGGGGCTCATCGAGGCGATGAACCTCGTCCTCGAGAGCCGGGTGCCCGGCAACGTGTTCAGCTACTCGCAGCCCATCGAGCTGCGCGTGCAGGAGATGGTCGCGGGCGTCCGCTCCGACCTCGCGATCACCGCCTACGGGCCGGACCTCGACGAGCTGCGCCGCATCGGCGCGGCGGTCGAGGGCGTCGTGGCCGGCGTGCCCGGCGCGGCCGACGTCAAGGCCGAGCAGACGGCGGGCCTGCCGTCGCTGCGGGTGCGGGTCGACCGGGCCGCCATCGCCCGCTACGGCATCAACGCGGCCGAGGTGCTCGCGGTGGTCGAGGCGATGGGCGGCACCGTGGTGGGCGAGGTGCTGGAGGGGCAGGCCCGGTTCCCGCTGCAGGTCCGCTTCGCGGCCGAGACGCGCGCGGACCTCGACGGGGTGCGCGGCATCCGGGTGCCGACGTCGGGGGGGCGGGTGCTCCCGCTGTCCCAGCTCGCCGACATCCGCATCGAGGAGGGCCCGGCCCAGATCAGCCGCGAGCGCATCCAGCGCCGCCTGACCGTCGAGGCCAACGTGCGCGGACGCGACCTGGGCCGCTTCGCGGCCGACGTGCAGGCGGCGGTCGCGGCCGGCGTCGACCTGCCTCCCGGCTACTCGCTGGAGTACGGCGGGCAGTTCGAGAACCTCGAGCGCGCCAGCCGCCGCCTCGCGTTGGTCGTGCCCCTCGCGCTCTTCCTGATCTTCCTCCTGCTCTACAGCGCCTTCGGCGCGGTGCGGCCGGCCCTGCTCATCTACGTCAACATCCCCATCGCGGCGACCGGCGGCATCCTCGCCCTGTTCGCGCGCGGCATGCCCTTCAGCATCTCGGCCGGCATCGGCTTCATCGCCCTCTCGGAGGTGGCGGTGCTCAACGGGGTGGTCATGCTGTCGCACGTCCGCGACCTCCAGGAGGAGGGCCTGCCCGTCGAGGAGGCGGTGCGGCAGGGGGCCGAGCGCCGCATGCGCCCGGTCCTGATGACGGCGCTCGTGGCCAGCCTCGGGTTCGTCCCGATGGCCCTGGCCACCAGCCCCGGCGCCGAGGTGCAGCGTCCCCTCGCCACGGTGGTCATCGGGGGCCTGGTGACCTCGACCCTGCTGACCCTGTTCGTCCTGCCGTCCCTGTACCGCCTCAGCGCCTACCTCGACTCGGCCCGCGACCTCGACCTGCTCGTGCTCACCCGGCTGCACCGCTGGCGCCGGTCGCGTTGAAGCCGCTATGGACCCCGCCCCCGCGCGGCCCGTATAGTGGACCGGTCATCGTCGCGACCCGTGATCGCGGTGCCCGCCGAGATCCGCGCGCGGCGGCTCGCACCGGCAAGGAGGCACCGATGCATACCGGAATCCGTCGAGGACGCCCTGTCGTGTTCTTCACCGCCGTGGCGGCCGCCGCGGCGCTCATCGCCGGCGCCGGGGCGGCCGCGGCGCAGGACCGCGACTTCGCGCCCGTCACCGACGCCATGCTCCAGGATCCCGACCCGGCCGACTGGCTGAACTGGCGCCGGACCCTCGACGGGTGGGGCTACAGCCCGCTCGACCAGATCGACCGCGGCAACGTCCACCGGCTGCAGCTCGCGTGGGCGTGGTCGATGTCGGCGGGGGTCAGCCAGCCGACGCCGCTGGTGTACGACGGGGTGATGTACGTCACCGGCGCCGCCAACATCGTGCAGGCGGTCGACGCCGCCAGCGGGGACCGCATCTGGGAGTACCGGCACGACCTGAGCGCGATGGTCGAGACGGTGCTGAGCCCGCGCAGCCGGTCGATCGCGATCTACGGGGACAAGGTGTACCTGAACGCGGCCGACGCCCACATCGTGGCTCTCGACGCCCGGACCGGCGAGGTGGCGTGGGACCACGAGGTGGCCGACAACGCCCTCGGCTACCGCTACACGAGCGGCCCCATCGTCGCCAACGGGAAGGTCGTGGCGGGCATGACCGGGTGCGAGCGCTTCAAGGAGGACGTCTGCTTCATCTCGGCCCACGACGCCGAGACGGGGGAGGAGCTGTGGCGGACGTCGACCATCGCGCGCCCCGGCGAGCCGGGCGGCGACACGTGGGGCGACCTGCCGCTGCTCTACCGCGCCGGGGCCGACTCGTGGATTCCCGGCAGCTACGATCCCGAGAGCAACCTCACCTTCTGGTCGACGTCGCAAGCGAAGCCGTGGGCCAGCCTCACCCGGGGCACCGACGGCGACGCGCTCTACAGCAACAGCGTGCTGGCGCTCGACGCCGACACCGGCGAGCTGTCGTGGTACTTCCAGTTCACGCCGGCCGAGACCCACGACCTCGACGACGTGTTCGAGAGCGTGCTCATCGACCACGACGGGCGCCGGTCGCTGTTCAAGATGGGGAAGCTCGGCATCCTGTGGGAGCTCGACCGCGATACCGGCGCGTTCGTCGCCGCCCACGACCTCGGCTACCAGGACGTGCTCGACGTCGATCCGGAGACGGGGAGGTCGATCTACCGGCCCGAGAAGCTCCCGGTGAAGGACGTCGAGCTCGCGTTCTGCCCCGACTTCGGGGGCATCCGCAACTGGCGCGCCTCGGCCTACCACCCCGAGACGAAGGCGCTCTACATCCCCATCCATCCGACCTGCGTCAGCGGCGCCTTCACCGAGATCGAGCTGGTGCCCGGCGCCGCCTATTACCAGAACACGGGGTGGCTGTCGCGGGGCAGCACCGTCCATCCCGACAGCGAGCCCTACCGGGGCCACCTCATCGCGATGGAGATCGCGACGGGACGCATCCTGTGGCGACACTCGATGATGACCCGCCCCGGGGCCGCCGCTCTGACGACGGCCGGCGGCCTCGTGGTCAGCGCCGACACCGACCGCAACCTCGCCGTCCACGACGTGGCGACCGGGGACGTCCTGTTCCGCACGCGCCTGCCGGGCTCGGTGTCGGGGTTCCCGATCACCTACTCGGTCGGGGGGCGGCAGCACCTGGCGGTGCCGGTGGGCGGGGACCGGACAAACGCGGTCTACGTCTTCGCGCTGCCGGCGGGGGCCGCCGACTGAGTGGAGCGGTCATGGAGGGAGGTCACCGCTCCAGCGTCGATTTGCCGCACCTGGATCGTCCGCGGGGGGGATGGTTCCGCGGCGGCTCCGCGTTGCCGTGACGTGGGGCGCCGACCGGGCAATCCTCGCGCCATGCGTGGAAGCCGTGCGGGAATCCCATCGGCGTCCGCGCGACGAGGCGACGGCGGCGGCGAGCGCTCGCATCCGCGTTGCGGTGACGTCGGTCGCCGGCCGGGCACTCCTTGCACCGTGCGTGGCGGCCGCGCGGGAATCTCACCGGCGCCCCGCGCAGCCAGGCGGCGGCGGATCGACCCGCCCGAGCGCCCGCATCCGCGATAGACTGTCCGGGAGAGCCGGGGTTCGGGGTGCGCTTCGGGGAGCGCCCGCGGCGCCGCGCTCCTGATTGGAGGCAACGATGTCGGGTAGAGCAACGACGAAGATTCTGCGGGGACTCTGTTGCGGGCTCCTCGCCCTGGCGCCGGCGGCGACGGCGGCGTTCGCGCAATCGGGCCAGGACATTCCGCGACGCCCCGACGGCCGGCCGGACCTGTCCGGGACCTACGACATCGCCACCCTGACCCCGCTCCAGCGTCCGGCGGAGTACGGCGAGAAGCTGACCCTGACCGAGGAGGAAGCGGCCGCGCTGGCGGCTGGCGCCGAGTCCCTCGAGCGCATCTTCAACATCCCCGACGAACGGAACGTGGAGACCGAGGCCCCCCGCGAGGCCCCGCCGGTGGGCGGCGACGGGTCCACCGGCGCGGCCGGCAACGTGGGCGGCTACAACTCCTTCTGGATGGACCGGGGCGCCGCCGGGTTCCGGATCGACGGCGAGTGGCGCACCTCCATCATCACCGACCCGCCCAACGGTCGGCAGCCCCCGATGACTCCCGAGGCCCAGGCCGCCCGGGCCGCCTTCGCCGCCGCCTTCGGGCGGCCGAACACGGGGACGGCGTGGTGGCTCGAGGACGATCTGAATGCGCCGGGGCCCTACGACAACCCCGAGCAGCGCCCCCTCGCCGAGCGGTGCCTGCTGGGCTTCGGCTCGACGGCGGGGCCGCCGATGCTGCCGGTGCTCTACAACAACCTGAAGCGCATCGTGCAGACCGACGACACCGTTCTCATCCTCGTCGAGATGGTCCACGACGCGCGCGTGGTGCGGATGAACCAGGAGCACGCCCCGCCCGAGATCCGGAGCTGGCTCGGTGATTCCGTCGGCCGCTGGGAGGGGGACACCCTCGTCGTCGACACCACCAACTTCACCGACCGCCCCGCCCTCGGCGGCGCGTCGCGGAACCTGCACGTCGTCGAGCGGTTCAGCCGCATCGACGCCGACACCTTGCTGTACCAGTTCACCGTCGACGACCCCACGGTGTGGACGGCGCCCTGGAGCGGCGAGTACGTCTGGCCCGCGAGCGAGGACCGGGTCTACGAGTACGCCTGCCACGAGGCGAACTACTCGTTCGGCGGGATCCTGCGCGGCGCCCGCATTCTCGAGGAGGACGCTCGCGCCGCCGCCCGGTAGCGCTTCGCGCCGCAGCCACGGGGCAGACTTCCGGCGTGACGTTCGAGGGGTACGCGACCGGCGGGTTCTACGACGAGCTGTTCAACGCCGACGGCTCGCCCCGGCCCGAGGCCCGCCCTCTCGTCGAGCGCATCGAGGGCCTCGCCGACGGCGAGCTGCTGCGCAGCCAGCAGGCGGCCACGCGCGCCCTGCTGCGGATGGGGATCACGTTCAACGTCTACCACGACGGGCACGGCACCGAGCGCATCTTCCCCTTCGACGTCGTCCCCCGCATCGTCCCCCGGGGCGCCTGGCACGAGATCGAGCGCGGCCTGCGGCAGCGCATCACGGCCCTGAACCACTTCATCGACGACGTCTACCACGACCGCCGCATCGTGGCCGACGGCGTGGTGCCGGCCGACGTGGTGGAGAGCTCGCAAGGATACCGCCGCGAGTGCATGGGCCTCGACCCGCCGGGCGGCGTCTGGTGCCACATCACCGGCACCGACCTCGTCCGCGACGGCGACGGCACCGTCTACGTGCTCGAGGACAACCTGCGCTGCCCGTCCGGCGTCTCCTACGTGCTGGAGAACCGGGCGGTCATGAAGCAGACCTTCTCGAAGATCTTCGACGGCCTGCCGGTGCGGCCGGTCAGCGACTACCCGAGCCGGCTCCTCCGCACCCTCGAGGGGGTGGCGCCGCGGGGCGCGGGCCGCCCGAGCGTCGCGGTGCTGACCCCGGGCGTCCACAACTCCGTCTACTTCGAGCACTCGTTCCTCGCGCAGCAGATGGGGGTCGAGCTGGTCGAGGGGCGCGACCTCGTCGTCAACGACGGGGCCCTGTTCATGCGCACGACCCGCGGGCTGGAGCGGGTCGACGTGCTCTACCGGCGCATCGACGACGACTTCCTCGACCCCGACTGCTTCCGGCCCGACTCGGTGCTGGGGGTGCCGGGGCTGATGCGCGCCTATCGTAGCGGGCGGCTCACGGTGGTGAACGCGCCGGGGACCGGGGTGGCCGACGACAAGGTGGTCTACGCCTACGTGCCCGCGATGATCCGCTATTACCTCGGCGAGGACGCGATACTGCCCAACGTTCCCACGTGGCTGTGCTGGCGCGACCGGGACCGGGCCCACGTGCTCGACCACCTGGACGAGCTGGTGGTGAAGCCGGCCAACGAGTCTGGCGGCTACGGCATGCTCATCGGCCCGCGGTCGACGGCGGCCGAGCGCGCCGACTTCGCGGCCCGGATCGCCGCCGAGCCGCGCAACTACATCGCGCAGCCGACCCTGTCGCTGTCGCGGGTGCCGACCCTCGTCGACGACCGCTTCGAGGGCCGCCACGTCGACCTGCGCCCCTACATCCTGCTGGGGAGCGAGCCCTTCGTCCTGCCCGGCGGCCTGACCCGGGTCGCCCTGACCAAGGGCTCGCTGGTCGTGAACTCGTCCCAGGGCGGCGGCAGCAAGGACACCTGGGTCCTCGCCTAGCGGGCGCCATGCTCAGCCGCACCGCCGAGTCGGTCTACTGGATGAGCCGCTACCTCGAGCGCGCGGCCAACGTGGCCCGCGTCGTCGGGGTCAACCTCAACCTCGAGATCGACCTCGCCGGCCTCGCCGAGGAGCAGTGGCGCCCCATGGTGCAGGTCGGCGGGGACGAGGCCGCGTTCGCCGAGCGGTACGCCGCGCCGACCCGGTCGAACGTCATCGAGTTCCTGACCATCGACCGGACCAACCCGAACTCCATCGCCTCGTGCGTGGCCGCCGCGCGCGAGAACGCGCGGACCGTGCGCGAGATCATCTCCTCGGAGGTCTGGCAGGAGATCAACGAGTTCTACCTCGACGTCACCGCGCCCGAGGCGAGGCGGTTCGCACTCCACGACGCGGTCCGCTTCTTCGGGTCGGTGACGCGGGCCTGCCACGTCGTCGCCGGCACCAAGAGCGAGACGATGGAGCACGGCGAGGCCTGGAACTTCAGCCGGCTCGGCCGCTTCGTCGAGCGCGCCGACCAGACGAGCCGCATCCTCGACGTCAAGTACTTCCTGCTGCTGCCGTCGGCCGGCGACGTCGGCCGGCCCGTCGACGACCTGCAGTGGAGCGCCCTGCTGCGCTCGGCCAGCGGGTTCGAGGCCTATCGGCGCACCTGGGGGCTCGTGTCGTCGGAATCGGTGGTGGCGTTCCTGCTCTTCGACCGGGCCTTCCCGCGCTCGGTGGGCTACTGCGTGACGCAGGCCGAGGTCTCGCTGCACGGCGTCACCGGCACCCCCATGCGCCGCTTCGCGAACCGGGCCGAGCAACTGCTGGGCCGGCTGGCGTCCGAGCTCGACTACACCGACGCCGGCGAGGTGGTCGGCGGGGGGCTGCACGAGTTCGTCGATGCGCTGCAGGACCGTTTCAACCAGATCGGCGATGCAATCACCGCCACGTTCTTTCGTCAGGGGTAGGAGTCTGCGACGTGGACTGGATTGGTGCCGGTTTGACCGCGACGCCGATTCGGTCAGGACCGCTGAGACGGCTCGAGCGTGGCGGTGAAGATGACCTGAAGGGCGTCGACGCGGCCCGTGAGGTGTTCGACGCGGCCCGTGAGGCTTTCGACGCGGCCCGCAAGGTTCTCGACGCGGCCCGAGAGGCGTTCGACGCGGCCCGAGAGGTGTGTAATGCTCTTCGAGTTTCGTGAGGACGTGATGGCTGCCCACACCCCGGAGACAGCGCCGACCAGCGCCGCAAGGGCGCTGATGGCGCTGACGACGAGCAACGCGGTCTCCATGTGTCTAGCATAACACGTTGTATCCCACGGTCAACGGCCCGGCCCGGCACCTGTTCGGTAGACGCGAGGACGACGCGAACGTGGTTCCCGATGTGAATCGCCTGCGCTTCCGCCGCCGGACGCCGCACCGCGGGTGCGCGGCTCCGCGGCTCGTTGGCGCGGTGTGCCTTGCCGTCGTGCTGGGCGGCGCGCTCGCCGCCCCGGGGGCGTTCGCCGGTGTCGAGGACGCGGCCCGGGACGCGCAGCTCGCGGTTCGGGTCAAGACGGCCCTCGTCAACGACGTCGACTTGGGCACGATGCCGATCGACGTCGTGGCGCGCGACGGCGTGGTGACGCTGCGCGGCGCCGTGGGCTCCGCCGCCGCCGCGGACCGCGCGGTGGCCTTGGCGCGCGGC
>JAJEEA010000350.1 GCA_022821235.1 Vicinamibacteria bacterium | reverse complement strand
CCGCGCCGCTCCGCGTGCGGATCGTCACGTAGGCGCTGTCCTGCGCGCCCTGGCCGTACGGCACGTACACCATCGGCCGGGGCGGGAGACGGACGTCGCGGTCAGCGGTGTCGCCCACGACGCCGACGATGCGGCGCGGTTGCACTTCGCCCTGCAGGCGCAGCGTCCGCCCCACCGCGCCGCGCCGGGGAAAGTGGTCGGCGGCGAGGGCCTGGCTGACGACCGCCACCGGCGCACCCGCCGCCCCGTCGGCGCGGCCGAACGCGCGACCCGCACGCACGGGAATGCCGAAGGTCTCGAAGTAGTCGCCGGTGACCGCGTTGAGCTGCGTCTCCACCGGCGTCTCGGGTCCCACGAGCGCCGAACCGGCCAGCCGCACCTCGAAACGCCCGGGGCCCGACCCCGGGCGGCGGGTCGACGCGCTCGCGGCGGTGACGACGCTCTCGGCCCGCAGGTCGGCGAGAAGCCGGTCGACCGCGGCCCCGGCCAGTTCGGGATCGTCCGCCCACGCGCGGGGGAACGACATCCGCAGGCTCGCCCCGTGGGGCGCGTCGAACCCCTGGTCGATCCGCTGCGTGTTCCAGGCGCTCCGCAGCAGGAGGCCGCACCCGACGACGAGCACGGTCGAGAGGGCGACCTGGGTGACGACGAGGGCGCTCATCGCCGTGGACCGGCGGGCCGCGCTGTAGCCGCGGGACAGCGACGCCGCCTCGGGCAGGTCGCGGAGGACCCGCCACACCGCGGGCATCGCGAACGCGAAGCCGGTCGCCGCGGCGACGGCCAGTCCGATGCCCAGCAGGCGCCGGTCCGGCACGAGGTCGAGCTGATAGGGAACGGTCAGGGGCAGGAGGGGCGCGAGCGCGCTCGACCACACGACCAGGGCGGTCGCGCCGAGCCCGCCGGCCGCCACGAGCAGGGCGACCTCCACCCCGAGCCGCCGCACCAGGTCGGCCCGCGAGGCGCCCAGGGCCCGGCGAATCGCCAGCTCGCGCCGCCACTCCGTCGATCGCGCCAGCAGCAGCGTGGCGAGGTTCGCGCACGCGACGGCCAGCGCCGCCGCGGCCATGAGGCCGAGGACCGCCAGGAACCCGGCGACCTCGTCCCGGAACTCGGGCCACAGCCGCAAGTAGCTCCCGGGAAGGGCGTTCACGCGCCACGGCGCCCCCGTCTCCGGGTAGTAGACGCTCTCGACGCGGTCCCGGGCGAGGACCTCGTCCACCGGGTCGATGCGCGCCCGGGCCGCCTCCAGGGCGACGCCGGGAGCGAGGCGGCCGAGGGTCTGGAAGACCGGGAGGCGGCCGTTCAGGACGTCGCGCCCCCCGAAGTACTCGTCGGCCATCGTCGCCGGAATCCAGAACGCGCTCTCGAACGACGGCCACACCGCGCCGCGGAAGCCCGGGGGCGTCACCCCGACGACGTCGTAGGCCACCTCGTCCAGGCGCACCGTCCTGCCCACGACGTCGGGGTCGGCCGCGAACTGGCTGCGCCACAGGAAGTCCGAGAGCACGACGACGCGGGGCCCGCCGGGGACGACGTTGTCGGCGGGGCCGATGAGGCGCCCGAGGGCGGGCCGGACGCCGAGCACCGAGAAGAAGGCGCCCGACACCATCTCGCCCTCGTGGCGCTCGGGAAACGCCCCGCCGCCCACCGTCATGAAGACCCGGCAGAACGCGGCGAGGTCGACCGTGCCCTCGAGCGCGGTCCGGAGCTCGTCGTAGTCGGGGTACGGCATCGGCGAGTAATCGGGGCCGCTCGTCACGTACAGCGTGACCAGCTCGTCGCCGGCCGCGAAGCGCAGCGGCCGCACGAACGCCTGGTCGAGCAGACCCGCGACCAGGGTCGAGCCGGCGACCCCGATGGCCAGCGTCAGCACGCCGGCCGCCGTCCATCCCGGCTTGCGGGCGAGGGCCCGGCCGGCGAGGCGCAGGTCCTGCCGCAGGTCGCCGAGACGGTGACGTCGCCGTTCCCGCGGTTCGCGGTCCCCCATGCCGGGATTGTAGCCGGGGCAGGCGCTCGCTGGCGCGGGTATCAGGCGATCAGCTCGCGCATGTCGACGATGCGCATGCGTCACGTCCTGGACCTGGTTGGATGGACTCAACTAGAAACCGTCGGCGTGGGTGCCGGTTCCGCGCGGTCCGGCCGCGGTAACATCGGCGTCATGCCCTGGATTCGAACCGTCGGCGTCGAGGCCGCCACCGGCCGTCTCGCCGGAAGCTACCGCGCCGCGGTGGAGCGGGCCGGGCGCGTGTTCGGCATCGTGCGCACCATGAGCGTGCAGCCGGTGGTGCTGGACGCCTCCATCGGGCTCTACGCGGCCATCATGAAGGCCCCCGGCGACCTGTCCCTCGTACAGCGGGAGATGCTGGCGACGGTGGTGAGCCGCGCCAACGACTGCCACTATTGAATGCTGCAGCACGCCGACGATCTCCGGGCCGAGATCGCACGGGAGGGCGGCGACCGGGGGCTGGCCGACGCGGTGCTCGCCGACTGGCGCACGGCCCCGCTCGAGCCGGTCGACGCGGCGCTCTGCGCCTACGCCGAGAAGCTCACGCGGGAGCCGGCGGCGATGACCGAGGCGGACCTGCGACCGCTGCGCGCCGCCGGGCTCGGCGACGAGGCGATACACCTCGCGGTCCAGGTCGTCTCCTTCTTCAACTACATCAACCGCGTCGCCGACGCCGTCCACGTCGAGCTCGAGCCGGAGATGCCCCCCTACCCCGACGGATCGCGGTGACGCCCGGCAGGAATGCCCGGGCGACTCCGCCGTCGCCGTCAGGGTGCGAGCCGCTCCGCCCTCGACCGCCGCCACGGCGTCGGATTCGTCGGGCGGCTCTCGACATACTAGAATCGGGCCAGCGTTCAGGAGACTCGACCGAGCACGCACGGTGGACGATCGCACCGTCTTCACGTGCGACGTCACGGCGGCCATTCACACGCGACGTCACCGCGGCCCCCTCGTGGGCGCAGATGGGGTAACGCACCAAGGCTGCAGGAAGCCGGGACCGAGAGGCTACTCATGAGACGACTTCATCTGCTGGCGATGGGACTGGCCCTGACTCTCACCGGCTGCGGAGAGGCACCGCCTCCCGAGGGAGCGGGCGCGCTGGCGCTCGTCGGGGCGCAACTGATCGACGCCACCGGCGGGCCGCCGGTGCCCGACTCGGTGGTCGTCGTCCGCGACGGCCGCATCGAGAGCGCCGGGGCGCGGGACGCGACGCCGGTGCCCGAGGGTGCCGAGACCGTCGACCTCGCCGGCAAGACGATCATTCCCGGCCTCGTGAACCTGCACGTGCACTACCGGGAGGGACCGGAGGAGATCGAGCGCCAGTTCCGCTCGCAGCTCCACTACGGGGTGACCACCGCCCGGAGCACCGGCAGCGACACGCCGGAGCGGGTCGCCTACCTGCTCGGGGCCGCCGGCCGTTCCGACGCCCCCCGGACCTACACGGCGGGGATGGGGTTCTCCTACCCCGGCGGCTTCAACGCGGCGGGCCGGAACGCCCCCGCCACCGAGGAGGAGGCGCGGGCGCTGGTGCGCGACCAGATCGCGCTCGGCGTGCACTTCATCAAGATGTGGGTGAACGAGGTCGCCGAGCCGGGCCTGAAGATCCCGCCCGAGATACGCGCGGCGATCATCGACGAGGCGGTGTCGAACGGCGCCATCCCCGTCGCCCACATCGACGACGAGGCCGACGGCCGGCAGCTCGTCGAGGCGGGCCTGTGGGACTTCCTGCACAGCACCGTGCTGACCTTCGGCCCCGGCGCCGGGATCCCGGTGGACGATCCGGATCCCTCGCCCGAGTTCATCCAACTGTGCCTGGACAACGACGTGTACTTCACCCCCACCCTGTCGATAGTCCAGAACCGCTGGCACTTCGCCGAGCGTCCGGACCTGCTGGACGACCCCGAGCTGCGCGCCGCGTTCGAGATGTTCAACCCCGATGCCCTCGCCGGGTGGGACGACCCCGCGCGCCGGGCCGAGGTCGTCGACGACCCGGGCTTCGAGGACCGCAAGGCTGCGTTCCGGCAGCTCCTGGACTTCGTGAAGACGATGCACGACGCGGGGGTCGCGGTCGCGATGGGCAACGACGCCGGCACCGCGAACGTGCCGTTCGGCTGGGGCATGCACCACGAGATGGAGATGTACGTCGAGGCCGGCCTGACCCCGATGGACGCCATCGTCGCCGCGACCGCCACCGGCGCCGCCCAGATGCCCCCGGTGGGCGAGGCCGACTACGGCACCCTCGAGGCGGGCATGGCGGCCGACCTCGTGGTGCTGAACGCCGACCCGCTGGCCGACATCCGGAACACGCTGGACATCGACCGGGTCATGCGGCTCGGCGAGTGGGTGGACCGGTCGGGATTCGTGCCGGCGCCGTAGCCGGACCGCCCCCTGGCTCGGCCGCCCCCCGCGGGGCACAAGTGCTGCGGGGCTTCACTCGCGGGCGGCCAACCGCCAATCATCGCCGGAGGTGCTTCGCACAGCGAACGCCACCGCCAGGGCTGCGCCGCCGCCCCGCCTGGCGCCCAACCAACCTCCGGGTCGGCGCCGTTCCACCGCTCGGACTCCCGGCTCGGAACCGGCGCCGGGGCCTCCGATCGCCGCCCGACCGACCCTCCACGACCCGCGCGGTCTACGGCGCAGATTCCTGGTCGCGCGGCCCATAGTGCGGCGCGGGGCGTCCTACCTCCAGCGCCCCGAGGTCGGGCGCGGTCCCGCTGAAGCCGTCGGTCACCGTCGGCAGCACCATCCCCCGGTCGACCGCAGCCGAGCCGGCCCGCAGGCGAAAGTCGAAGTCGTCCGCGTCGTAGACGGCCTGGAGCGTGCCGACGTCCCGGGCGTCGAGCGCCGGGACGTTCACGAACACGTCGTATCCCACCTGCACGCTGTTCCGGTCCTGTCCGGTCAACGCGCTGTAGTCCTCGAGCGTCGCGAACTCGCGCAGCTCGAGGGCCGGCGTGTAACCCGGGGCCCGGAAGTCGGCGGCCACGTCGAACGGCGGGCTCTCCCATCGAAACGCCATCGCGGTGTCGGGCGCGGGGCCGAAGCCGTTGTAGTCCGACGACGTGTAGTTGGTGAACGTCGTGATCCCGAACAGGTTGGGGCGCTGCCCCCGAAAGTCGGACGGCGCGTTCTGCCCCAGAATCAGGTTGTTCCGCCAGTGCGTGTTCGACATCGTCCCGGTGGTCTCGGACAGGATGGTGTTGTTGTAGAACACGACGCCGGCGGCGCCGAAGAAGCGGCTCGAGCCGCCCGGCAGGTTGTAGCCGATGTTCCGGATCCAGTAGACGGGTCCGCCGAGCACCGGCTGGCTGCAGAACGCGTGCGACGGGTGGTTGATGAACAGGTTCCTGAGCACGCGGACGTTGTGGAGGCTCCCGTCGGTCTCGATCGGGTTGTCGTGCGAGTTGGTGATGTGATTGTTGTAGAAGTCGATGGCGACGGGACGCCGGTCCCAATGCTCGCGCGGCGGGTACTTGGGGCCGTCGGGCCCCGACGCGACGCTTCCGTCGGGGTTCCCGTAGGTCTCCACGTTGATGCCGTCGTGGAAGTCGGCGATGTAGTTGTAGGCCACGACGTGGCCGGGGCCGTAGAGCTTCACCGCCACGTAGGACGCCATGACGGGGGGATGGACCTGACCGTCGACGCCGTCGAACCGCCCCCACAGCGGCGCGTCGGTCCAGCCGATCATCCGATCCGGGTCGTTCCGGCCGTGGAAGCGGTTGTCGGCGATGTAGAAGTTGCTCGACCCCGAGTAGTTGGTGAAGACGCCGACCCCGACGTCCTCGAAGCGGCTGTGCTTGACGGTCAGCCCCTTCGCCCCCGCGATGAACTGCTGGCCGGCCCAGATGGCGAACTCGGTGTTGCGAAAGGTGATGCCCTCGAAGTACGTGTAGTCGGCGGCCATGACGTTGAAGAGGGCGAAGTTGCCGTCGCCATCGAAGACGACCTCGCCGTCGCCGGCGGCCTTGATGACGATGGGCCGCTCGGGGGTGCCGTCGGCCGTCAGGTAGTACGTGCCCTCGAACGGGAAGGCGCGGTTGGCCCCGCCGTACTCGAGGTGGTCGTAGCGGTAGAGGCCGGCGTGCACGAGCAGGGTGTCGCCGGCGCGCACCCGGGGACGCCCGGCGGTGGCGAAGTCGCCGCCGCCGCACGAGGCGTTGTACGCGCATATCAGCCCCTCGAACGACGGCTCGAGCTTCGCGCCATCGAAGCCGTGCGGATAGACGTGGAACACCCTCCCGCCCTCGTGGGGCACCGGCTCGGGCCGGGTCCGCACGGTCACGGTTCGGTCGGCCTCGCCGATCACGCCGTCGGGATCGGTCATCACGAACCGCGCCTCGTACGCGGTGTCGGGCTCGAGGTCGAGGATGCTCCCGGCGAACATGTTCGGCACGACGACGTCGAACTGGTTGCCCACCGAGATCCGCTCGCGCTGGAGCCGCAGGAGGGGGAGCGCCGGCGACCACGCCGCCTCGCCCTGCCGGCGGTACGACACCTCCACCGCGGCGTTCCGGTTGTCGTCGCCCTCGATGAACCACTCGAAGCCGAGGTTGATCAGGGTCGGCGGCTCGACGAGGAGCTCTCCCGCCGCGACCGCGTTCCCCGGCGCCTCTCCCCGCTGCGCCAGGACGACGGCGTCGCCGCCGAGGTGCGGCGCCCCCATCGGCAACAGGCCCAACGCGGCGATGCCTGCGAATCGACCGACCCTCTCTCTCACGGACGACCTCTCTTTCTGCGGCTCGGCCGACGGCGCGCGCCGGAGCCGCGGAACGAGTTCTGCGGCTCGGCCGATGGCGCGCGCCAGAGCGTGGAACGAGTTCTGCGGCTCGGCCGGCAGCCCGCGGAAACCGTGGAACGGGACTCGGGCGATTCCGTCGGCGGTCGACGACGCCGGAGCCGTTGCCGGGCCGGCTCGTCCCGACGCCACCACGGTCGGCGCGAGCTCGGCAGGCGGCGCGGGCCGGAGTCATGGAACCGGGACTCGGGCGATTCCATCGGCAGTCGACGACGCCGGACCCGTTGCACGGCCGGCTCGCCCCGACGCCATCGCGGTCGGCGCGAGTCGGAGAACGCTTCGGGTCGAGCCCGGTTTCAGGCTATCATCCGACCGTCGTCCGCGTGCAGGGCGGCAAGACGGAAGACGCGAACGCGAGCTCGCTGACCGCGGGTTCCAGGGGAGTTGAACGCGAGTTCAAGGAGAGAAGAAGCCATGTCGAGGTCACGTTATCTGATGTCCACGTTGTTCGCCTGCGGCGCACTCGTGCTGGGCGGGTCGGCCGCCGAAGCGCAGTCGGACGGCAATGCGATCACGGGCGAGGGCCTGCCCAACCCGACCGCGACCGTCATCGCGAACTGGGGCGACCTGCCCGAAGGCCGGGAGTGGGGCTCGACCGCCGGCGTCGACATCGACCCGATCGACGGCCAGGTCTGGGCCTACGAGCGCTGCGGCGCCGGCTCGTTCGGCGCGGGCGTGCCCGTCAACTGCGACTCGAACCCCGTCGACCCCATCTTCAAGTTCGACCGCGAGACCGGCGAGGTGCTGGCGAACTTCGGCGGGGGCATCATGGTGACGCCGCACGGCATCCACGTGGACGCGGACGGCAACGTGTGGGTGACCGACTTCGCGGGGAACGCGGAGGGAACGAAGGGACACCAGGTCCACAAGTTCAGCCCCGACGGCGAGCTCCTGATGAGCCTCGGCACGGCGGGCCAGCCGGGGACCGGCCCCAACCAGTTCAACCAGCCGAACGACGTGGTCACCGCGCCCGACGGCAGCATCTTCGTCGCCGACGGTCACAGCGGCCAGGGCATGACCTCCAACCAGGCGATAGCGGCGGGACGCGAGGCGGGCCTCACCGGCCGCATCCTGAAGTTCGCCCCCGACGGCACGTTCATCCGCGAGTGGGGGCGCATCGGCACCCTGCACGGGGAGTTCCGCACCCCCCACGCGGTGGAGTTCGATTCGCAGGGACGGCTCTTCGTCGCGGACCGCGGCAACCACCGCATCGAGATCTTCGACCAGGACGGCAACTACCTCGACTCGCTCTACTCGCACGGGCGCATCAGCGGCATCTTCATCACCGCCGACGACATGCTGTACTCGATCGACTCGGAGTCGAGCATGACCAGCCATGCGAACTGGATGAACGGCGTGCGCATCGGGCCCGTGGACGAGGACCGCATCGTCGGCTTCATCCCGCCGTTCGACGCGGAGACCCGGCCGTACCAGGGGGCGGCCGGCGAGGGCGTCGCGGTGGACGCGGACGGCAACGTGTTCGCGGCCGAGGGGCCCAACTCGCTGCGCTTCGCGGGCGGCGCGTTCACGAAGTACGCGGTCGAAGAGTAGCCGCGCGGGAGCGACCGTGGGGAGTTCCGGCAACGGCCGAGTCGAGGTCGTTGCCGGAACACCCCACCGTCGGCGCTCGCTCCGCATCGAGCGCCCGCAACGAGAAATCGATGTTGAAGAAAATGCTCGTGCCCGCAATCGCCGCCGTGCTCGCAACGCCGGTCGCCGGGTCGGCGCAGCCGCCGCAGGGGGCGATCCTTCAATCGGCGGAACGCGCGGCAGTCGGGATGGCACTGCAGACCGGCGCCACGCGCAACTGGCGCTCGAGGAGCCGGACCTGGGCCGGCCTGATCATGATCGCCGGCGGCGCCGTGCTGATGTCGGGCAAGAAGGAGACGGTACGCTGCACGGGCGGCGACTGCGTCTCCGAGACGGAGCGGTACAAGGCGCTGGTCTACCCGGGTATCGGATTGGCCGTCACCGGCGTCCTGCTCGCGACGGTGTGGTCGGACATCCCCGCGAATCCCCACGTCGACTTCGCGGTGACGCCCGACCGCATCCAGGTCGGCAAGACGTTCGGGTTATGACCCCGCGGCCGCCGCGCCGCCGGGGTGGTCGCCGGCGCATTCCCGCGCGGGGGGCGCGGCGCCGGGTCGACGGGGGGGCGCGGCGCCGGGTCGAGCAGGCGGCTGCACGGACCGCCCGGCGCCCTCGTGTTCAGGACCTCGCCGGGGCGCTCACCGCTCCTGCATGTGCAGGTAACGGCAGTCGCGCACCGGCTCGAACGTCTCCTTCGTGGTCCGGTCCCGCCCGGCCCGGACGCTCACCGCTCCTGCATGTGCGGGTAGCGGTAGTCGCGCACCGGCACGAACGTCTCCTTCGTGGTCCGGGTGCTGACCCAGCGCAGCAGGTTCTGCGCGCTGCCCGCCTTGTCGTTGGTGCCCGACGCGCGCGAGCCGCCGAAGGGCTGCTGCCCCACCACCGCGCCGGTCGGCTTGTCGTTGATGTAGAAGTTGCCGGCGGCGTGGCGCAACCGCTCGTGGGCGACGCCGATGGCCCGCCGGTCGCGCCCGAAGATCGCCCCGGTCAGGGCGTAGGGCGACGTCCGGTCGCACAGATCCAGGGTCTGCTCGTAGTCGCTGTCCTTGTAGACGTGGACCGTGAGCACGGGACCGAACAGCTCGGTCTCCATGGTGGCGTACCGCGGATCGTGGGCCTGGATGATCGTCGGCGAGATGAAGTACCCGGTGCTGTCGTCGCAGACGCCCCCGCAGATCACGTCGGCGTCGCTGTCGGTGCGGGCGGCGTCGATGTAGCGCTTCTGCTTGTCGTAGGACGCCTTGTCGATGACCGCCCCCATGAAGTTGGTGAAGTCGGCGACGTCCCCATAGCGGATCGCCTCGACCTCGCCGACGACCTCGTCGCGGCACCGGTTCCACAGGCTCTCGGGGACGTAGGCGCGGCTGGCCGCGCTGCACTTCTGCCCCTGGTACTCGTAGGCCCCCCGGATGAGGTTGGCGGTCAGCTCGTCGGGGTCGGCCGAGGCGTGGGCGAAGACGAAGTCCTTGCCGCCGGTCTCGCCGACGATGCGCGGATAGCTGCGGTACCCGGCGATGTTGCCGCCGACGGTGCGCCACATGTCCTGGAACACCTCGGTGCTGCCGGTGAAGTGGACGCCGCCGAGGTCGGGATGGGCCATGGCGGGGGCGCCGATCTGCCCGCCCGACCCCGGCACGAGATTGATGACCCCGGGCGGCAGGCCGGCCTCCTCGAGCAGCTTCATCAGCCAGTAGGCCGAGAACACCGCGGTGGACGCCGGCTTCCAGACGACGGTGTTGCCCATCAGGGCCGGGCTCGTCGGCAGGTTGCCGGCGATGGAGGTGAAGTTGAACGGGGTGACGGCGAGGACGAACCCTTCCAGGGCCCGGTACTCGACGTAGTTCCAGATGCCGGCAGCGCTCTCGGGCTGCTGCCCGTAGATGTCGGGCAGGTACGAGACGTTGAACCGCCAGAAGTCGATGAGCTCGCACGCCGCGTCGATCTCGGCCTGGAACACCGTCTTGCTCTGGTTCAGCATGGTGGCCGCGTTCACGATGGGCCGGTAGCGGCCCGCGAGCAGCTCGGCCGCCTTGAGGAAGATGGCCGCGCGCGACTCCCACGACATCTCGCTCCACCCGGGGCGGGCCGCCGCCGCCGCCGCGATCGCCTGGTCCACGGTGTCGGCGTCGCCGCGGTGATAGGTGGCCACCTGCTTACGGTAGTCGTGCGGCAGGACGCAGGCGCCGAGGTCGCCGGTGGTCACCTCGCGGCCGCCGATGATCAGGGGAATCTCCACCGACCCGGCCGCGAACGTGTCGAGCTGCGACTTGAGGGCGGCCTTCTCCGGCGATCCGGGCGCGTAGCTCAGCACCGGTTCGTTCCGAGGGGGGGGCACCGTGACACGGGCGTTGTTCATCGAAAAGACTCCTGAATCGCAAAGACTCCTGACAGAACGGAGAGCACGAAGGTACCGGAAACGATCTATTGTGTCACAGTCCGAGTTCTCGCCACGAGCTCCACCGACGGCTGGTGCGCGTCGGAATCGTTGGGACGGGCACGGGCTGGACCATCGCCGAGGCCGACGACGTCATCGCCACTGTACGGCTGGAAGCTCCGCGGCTGCTTCGAGGCTTCCAGGAACGAAGAGCCGCCAAGGCAGCCTGAGGCTCTCCAACAAATCTGACGCACCCCCGACGGCTCCAGCCGAGGTGTGTCGCAGGTCGACCTGAGACACCACCCCGGCCACCGGTCTGTTGACCACCCCCCGCGTTCGGGATAGACTCGTCTCTCCATATTGAGACTCGGTTTCACTTGAGGCCGCCGAGCCACCGGCGCCCGGAGCATCCTCCCGTGCACCAAGGTCTCCACACCCTCGACCAGCTCCCCATCGGCGACAGCGGCGTCATCCACCGCGTCGGGGGCCAGCCCCGCGTGGCGCGGCGGCTGATGGAGATGGGGCTGGTGCCGGGCACTCCCATCGAGGCGGTGGGCCGGGCGCCCCTGGGCGACCCCCTCGAGGTGCGGCTGCGCGGCTACCTGTTCTCGCTGCGCTGGGCCGACGCCGCCCACATCCAGCTCCTGCCGGAAGGCCGCGCCGACCTCGCGGAGACCGGGGGCGGCGAGACGCCGTCCCGCCTGCCGGCGCACGACCCGTCGGCCCGGACCGCCCCGGACGAAGACGGGGGCGCCCGCGTCCCCCGCGTGCTGGTGGCCGGCAACGCCAACTCGGGCAAGACCACCGTCTTCAACGCCCTGACCGGGGCCCGCGCCCACATCAGCAACTATCCCGGGGTCACCGTCACCCGGGCCTCGCGCCGGGTCACCCTGCCCGACGGCGCCCCCGTCGAGATCGTCGACCTGCCCGGCACCTACAGCTTCACGGCCAGCTCGCCGGACGAGCAGGTGGCGGTCGACGCGGTGCTCGGGCGGCACGACGGCCCGCCGGACGCGGTGGTGGTGGTGGTGGACGCCGGCGTCATCGAGCGGGCGCTGTACCTCGTGCTGCAGATCGCCGAGACCGGGATCCCGGTCATCGTGGCCCTCAACATGATGGACGAGGCGGAGGCGGCGGGGGCCGACTTCGACGCCGAGCGCCTCGCGAGCTGGCTGGGCGCGAAGGTGGTCCCGACCGTCGCCTCGAAGGGCCTCGGGTTCGACGCCCTGCGCACCGCGATCGGCGACGCGGTGGCGCTGGCGCCGCGCCCCGACGAGGCCTGGACGGGCCTGCCGCCGGAGGCCGAGCGCGACGTGTCTACGGTGAGCCGGGCCCTCGCCGACGCCGACTTCGGGAGCACCCCGGCGGTCCGCCGGGCCTGGGCGCTGTGGTCGCTGCTGTCGCTCGACACCGACGACGGCGCCGCGAGCGGCCTCCCCGCCCCGGTCCTGCAGAAGGTCCACGCGCTCCGCCGTGACGCCGCGGCCTCCGAGCGGCGGCTCGACGAGGAGATCATCGCCGCCCGCTACCGCTGGACCGAGGCGGTGGCCCGGGACGTCAGGACCATCCGGCACAAGGACACTCGCACGTGGACCAAGCGGATCGACGACGTGCTGACCCACCGGGTCTGGGGCATGGCCGTCTTCGCGGTGGTCATGGCGGTGGTCTTCGAGGCCCTGTTCACGTGGTCCGAGCCGTTCATGGGGGCCATCGAGACGGCGACGGCGTGGCTGCAGGGAGCGGTGAGGGCGGTCCTGCCCGAGGGAAACCTGGCCGACCTGGCGGCCGACGGGGTAATCGCCGGGGTCGGCAACGTCGTGGTCTTCGTGCCGCAGATCGCGATGCTGTCCTTCTTCATCGCCCTGCTCGAGGCCTCGGGCTATCTCGCCCGGGTGGCCTACGTCATCGACCGGCTGATGGGCCGGGTGGGCCTGCACGGCAAGGCGTTCGTGCCGATGCTGTCCGGCTTCGCCTGCGCCATTCCCGCGGTCATGGCCACCCGCACCATCGAGGGCCGCCGCGACCGGCTCATCACCATGCTGACGCTGCCCATGATCTCGTGCAGCGCCCGCCTGCCGGTCTACGCCATCGTGACCGCGGTGGTGTTCGCGGGCGCCCCCCGCGTCTTCGGCATCGTGAGCGCGGGGGCGGTGGTGCTGTTCTCGATGTACGCGCTCTCGGTGTGCGCCACCCTCGCGGCGGCGGCGGTGCTGCGGCGGACGGTGCTCAAGGGTCCCCGCCTGCCGCTGCTGCTCGAGCTGCCCCCGTACCGCGTGCCGGTCTGGAGCAACATCTTCCTCGTTGCGTGGCGCCGGACGCGCAAGTTCCTCGAGGACGCCGGCACCATCATCCTGACGATGACGGTCATCCTGTGGGCGCTGCTCTCGTACCCCCACAGCAGCGCGATCGACGCCCGGTACGACGCCGCGCGGGAGGACGTGCTCGCCGCGACGACGGACGCCGCGGCGCAGGACGAGCAACTGGCCGAGCTGGCCGGGCAGCAGGCGGGCGAGCAGCTCCGCTACAGCCTCGGGGGCCGGCTGGGGCAGGCGATCGAGCCGACCATCGAGCCCCTCGGCTTCGACTGGCGCATCGGGGTCGGTATCATCGGGGCGTTCGCGGCGCGCGAGGTCTTCGTCTCGACCCTCGGCATCGTATTCGGCATCGAGGAGGCGGACGAGGAGAGCGTCAGCCTGCGCGAGTCGCTGCAGAACGCGACCCACGCCGACGGGTCGCCGCTGATGACCCCGCTCGCCGGCGTCTCGCTGATGGTGTTCTTCGTGCTGGCGTGCCAGTGCATGAGCACCATCGTGGTCGTGCGCCGGGAAGCGGGAGGCTGGTACTGGCCGATCTTCATGTTCGGCTACATGTCGGTGCTCGCCTACGTCGCGTCGCTGGTGGTGTATCAGGTCGGCTCGGCCCTCGGCTGGGGCGTCTGACCGGCGGGGCCGCGGTTTCGGCCGGGTAACGGCGATGACACGCCGGCCCGCCAATCGTCGTTTCGGCTCCGCTTGGCGCCCACGGGCCTGCGGGAGTCTGCGGCGTTCCGACGCCTGGCTGAGCTCGAGCGGCGCGCCACCGGTTTCGGCGGAGGTTCGCTGCGGACGATGACGGGTGACCCACCATGACCTGGACCTGGCAGGATCCGATCGTCGCGCTCATCGTCGCCTACGCGGTGGTCGCCCTGTACCGGCATCTGCGCGCCATCGTCGGCAGCGCCGCACCCGACGCCAAGGCGTCCTGCCACGGCTGCGACGACTGCGGCGACGACGTCGCGCCGTCGCGTACCGCGCCTCCCCCCGCGGCGCCCCTGCCGCCAGGCAGCTTCCGGGTGCACTGAGCACTGCCCCGGCACCGAACCCGGTGCGGGAAGAACGACCACAGCGGATCCGTCGGTTCACGCCAGCGCGGTCAGGGTGGCTTCGAGAAGCCGGTAGAACCCGGCCACCGATTCGACGTGCACCCGCTCGTCGGGCGAGTGCGGGAACTCGATGCGCGGCCCGAACGAGATCATGTCCATGCCGGGCACCTTCTTCCCGAGGATGCCGCACTCCAGGCCGGCGTGAATCGCCTTCACGCCGGGCTCGCGGTCGAACTGGCGGCGGTGCACGGCCTTGACGACGTCGAGCAGCGGCGACTCCAGGTCGGGCTTCCATCCCGGGTACGCCTCGCCCTCGTCGACCGCCGCGCCGGCCAGCACGCCGATCGCCCGCACGCGGCGGCGCATCGCGTCGAGGGCCGAGTCGACGGACGATCGGCTGCTCAGGCCCACCCGCAGCGAGCCGTCGCCGGGGACGACGGTGGCGAGGTTGACGCTGGTCTCCACGAGGTCGGGAATGTCGTAGCTCATCGCCTCGACCCCGTGCGGCAGGGCGTTGACGAGACGGAGCACCCGCTCCGTCGTCGCCGGGTCCCACACCGCGGCGGGCCGGTTCATCGCGTCGGCGGAGAGGGTGATGCCCGGGTCCGCCGGCGCGTACTCGTCGCGGATGGCCGCGACCTCCCGGTCCAACGCCGCGAGCAGCGCGCTCTGGCCGTCGGCCGGCACCACCACCGTCGCGAACGCCTCGCGGGGAATCGCGTTGTGGGCGCTGCCCCCGTCGAAGCGGGCGAGGTCGTAGCGGTGGCCGAGGAGGCGGACGGCCCAGAGGGCCCGCCCCAGCAGCTTGACGGCGTTGCCCCGCTGCAGATGGATGTCGACGCCGGAGTGGCCGCCCTTGAGGCCCCGCAGGGCCACCGCGAGGGCGACGCCGGTCTCGGGGGCCGGTGCGGCGCCCAGCTCCACGGTGAGCTGCGTGTCGCCCCCGCCCGCGCACCCGACGTAGAGCACGCCGTCCTCCTCGGAGTCGAGGTTGATGAGCCGCCGGCCCTGCACCAGTCCGCCGTCGAGGCGGGCGGCCCCGGTCAGCCCCGTCTCCTCGTCGATGGTGAACAGCAGCTCGATCGGCCCGTGCGGGAAGGCGGTCTCCCCCATCACCGCCAGCATCGCCGCCACCCCGATGCCGTTGTCCGACCCCAGGGTGGTGCCGGCCGCGGTCAGGTACTCGCCCTGCATCTCCGGCACGATGGCGTCGGTGGCGAAGTCGAACGCGACGTCCGCGTTCTTCTCCTGCACCATGTCGAGGTGGGACTGGAGGACGGTGATGCCGGCGCCCTCGTGCCCCGGGGTGGCCGGCTTGCGCACGACGAGGTTGCCGGCCGCGTCGGCGTGATGGGCGAGGCCGAGGCGGTCGGCCGACGCCACGATGTGGTCGCGCATGCGCCCCTCGTCCTTCGACGCGCGGGGAATCGTGAGAATGGTGTCGAAATGCCGCCACAGGGCGGTCGGCTCCAGGTCGCTGACGAAGGTCATGGCGTCTCCTCGGAGGTCGTGGAGTTGTCGAATCCGGTATCCTACACTGCCCGGCGCCGCCGAACGGTAACGCGAACCTGATGGACGGGCCACCGGCTCGACGTCCGACGCCGAATTGGAGAAGGGACTCGGGGCGGGGTGTCGATGTATCATTCCTGACAGACCACCACATGCTCGCGTTCACACGCCTGAGGGTCATGGGATGACCGGTCGGATCG
>JAJEEA010000546.1 GCA_022821235.1 Vicinamibacteria bacterium | reverse complement strand
GGAGTCCGCCTCGCCGCCGGAGTCGCCGCTGCAGTCCGCCTTTCTGCCGTCGTCGCCCTCGCCGGGGGGTGTGCCCGCGTCCTCGCCGCCGGGGTCGCCTGTGCATTCCGAGCCGCCCGCGGCGTCTGCCGGCTCGCCGCTGGGGTCGCCGGTGCAGTCCGAGCCCCCGCCGACGGGCGAGCCTCGGGCGCGGCGCGGCCCAGCCCCGCCTGCCCCGGCGACGCCGTCCGGCTCCGCCCCGTCGGGTCAGCGGAAGACCGACGACCTGCTCGCGCAGGCCCTGGAGGACCCCGCGGTGCAGACCATGCTCGACGTGTTCCCGGCAGAGATCAGGGAAGTCGAAGAGATGTGACCGCCATGAACATTCAGAAGATGATGCAGCAGGCGCAGCAGATGCAGGAGAACCTGCAGAAGCAGCTCAGGGAGGCCACCGTCGAGGCGACCGCGGGGGGCGGCATGGTGACCGTGGTCATGAACGGGGTCAAGGAGATCCAGCGCCTGAGCATCGACCCCGAGGTGGTGTCGCCCGACGACGTGGAGATGCTGCAGGACCTCATCGTGGCCGCGGTGAGCGACGCCCAGCGCCGCGCCGACGAGCTCGCGTCGCAGCGCATGGGGGGCATGATGGGCGGGCTCAAGCTTCCCGGGATGCCGTGAGCCGGCTCGAGACGCCATGAACCGCATCGAGCCGCTCGAGCGGCTGACCGGCGAGCTCCGGAAGCTGCCGGGCATCGGGGCCAAGAGCGCCCAGCGGCTCGCCTTCCACCTCCTGAAGCAGTCGCGCGAGGCGGCCGACCAGCTCTGCGACGCCATCCGCGACGTCAAGGAGCGGATCGTCCACTGCTCGGTGTGCTCGAACATCACCGACCGCGACCCCTGCTTCTACTGCACCGACGCGGGGCGCGACCGGCGGCTGCTGTGCGTGGTGGAGGACCCTCACAACGTCGACGCCATCGAGAAGACCGGCGACTTCCGCGGCGCCTACCACGTGCTGATGGGGGCCCTGTCGCCGCTGAAGGGCGTCGGGCCCGACGACCTGCGCATCGCCGGCCTCCTCGAGCGGGTCGGCGGGGGAGAGGTCGGCGAGGTGATTCTCGCCACCAACCCCAACGTCGAGGGCGAGGCGACGGCCATCTACCTGGCGCGGCTGCTCAAGCCGCTCGGGGTCCGCGTGAGCCGCATCGCGATGGGGGTGCCGGTGGGCAGCGACCTGGAGTACGCCGACGAGATCACCATGCTGAAGGCGATGGAGGGCCGCCGCGAGATGTGAGCCCGGGGTCGGCGTGGGGCCTCGATATTCGGCCCCGCCGGGTGGAGCCGCCGGGAGATGTGAGTTCCGACGGTCGGGCGGGCCGCCGGGAGATGTGAGCGGGGGGCCGGGGGTGGCCGCCGGGAGACGTGACCCCGGGGTGGCCGCCGGGAGAGATGTGAGCCCGGGGCCGGGTGGAACCGCGCTGCAACGCGCCGTCACCACCGGCCTTTGGCCGCCAGCTCGCCGAGCACGGCCGCGGTGGCGGGCGCGCCGCCCGCTCTGCCGCCGGCCAGCTCCGTTCGCAGCGCGGCGAGGTCGGTCGCGTCGTCCACGTCGCGCCACCCGTCCAGCAGCTCGACCCGTAGCCCGCACCGCCCGGCCGCGGCCACGGTGTCGGCGCGGGTCCACGCGCTGCTCCAGCGGATGCCGGTGAACAGGTCCGGCGCCGCGCATCCGGCCCGCGGGCGCGCGAGGGCGATCAGGTAGTAGCCGCCGTCGTCGCTCGGGCCCAGCACCACCGCGCGGGGTTCCGCGGCGAGCCGGGCCAGCGCTTCGCGAACGCGCGCCGGCGGCAACCCCGGCAGGTCGGAGCCGATCACCACCACCGGCGAGAAACCGTCCCGGAACAGGTCCTCGAAGATGCCGCGCTCGCGGTCGCCGAGGGCCGCGCCCCGTTGCGGCATCAGCTCGCGCTCGGCGACGCCGGCCGGGGTGAACCCGCACGGCCCGCCGTCCGGGGTGTACGCGACCCTGAGGGCGGCTCCCACCGTTCGGCACGCCGACACGACGTCGGTCAGGAACGCGGTGTACAGCCGCCGCCGGTCCTGTTCGTCCGGGACCACGCCGGCCAGCCGCGTCTTCGGCGCCCGCCCGCCGCTCGGCGAACGCGCCATCACCACCACCGCCGGGCCGCGGGACGCGGGCGCCCCCGCGCGGTCCTCCGGCTTCGGGCTGCCCTCCGGTCCCGGGCCGCCCGCGGGCTCGCGGCCGTCCGGTTCTTCGGCGCCGCCCCCCGGCTCCAGCCGATCTTCCGCATTCTCTGCCAGGCCGCCGGCCGCCGACTTCACCGCGATGTCCGCCACCTGCTCGTTGTCCCGGCCGCCCCCCGCCGTCGCGTCCACCGCGCCGAGGCCGTCTCGGCGGCCCGGAAGTCCCCGGCGCACGAGCAGCAGGACCCCCGCGGTCATCCACACCAGCATGCGCGCCTTGCGCACGATGGCGAGGGTCACCCCGGTGGCGCCGCCGAACCCGAGCAGCCCCGCCACCGCGGCGGTGCCCGCCTCGTCCACCCCGATGCGCAGGGGGACGACCTTGAACGCGGCGGCGAGGAGGCGGTTCGCCGACTCGAGGACGAACGCGTCGAGCAGGGTGGGCGGCACGTCGCTGACGAACGCGAGCACGACGTGGATCTCGAGGACGGCGAGGGCGTGGAAGGCGAGCTCCCACCCGGCCACGGCGGCGAGTCGCCTCGGCGCGCGGGGGTACATGTCGTGGACGCGGTCCTCGATTCGGCGCGCGCCGTCGGCCCAGCCCGCGAGCCGCCCCG
>JAJEEA010000467.1 GCA_022821235.1 Vicinamibacteria bacterium | reverse complement strand
CTGCAGCGCCCGGACGACGGCGCTCTCTGCCGCGAAGGTGTCGATGACCACGTCGGCCGCGCACGACAGCACCTCCTGCTCGTCGGTCAGCTTCTGCCCGTAGCGCTACATGGCGAGGCCGAGCACCATCACCGCGGTCTTCTTGAACGCCGAAACCGCCGCGAGCTGCTCGCCCAGCGGCGCGTCGGACGGCGCCGACAGGGCCGGCGGGCTCATCAGCTCGTCCTGCAGCCCCTTGGCGGCGGCGACGAGGGGGATGCCGCTCCCCTTGACGGCGCGGCGGATCAGGGTGCCGGGAATCAGCAGGCGGTTGATCTCGTTGGTGCCCTCGAAGATGCGGTTCACCCGCGAGTCGCGGTAGTGGCGCTCGGCCGGGTAGTCCCGGACGAACCCGTTGCCGCCGTGGATCTGCACGTTCTCGTCGAGGACGTAGTGCAGCATCTCGCTGCCCGCGACCTTGAGGATCGACGACTCGACGGCCAGCTCCTCCAGCGTCTCGCGCAGGGGGCCGGGGTCGGCGGGATCGTGGTCGGCGAGGGCCGCGTCGAGGAGCCCGGTGGTGCGGAAGATCATGCTGTCGACCGCGTAGGCCCGCGCCGCCATCTCCCCCAGCTTGTGCCTGATCGCTCCGAAGCTCGCGATCGGCACCCCGAACTGGTGCCGTTCGGCCGCGTAGCGCACCGCCTCGCCGATCGCGAGGTGGGCGCTGCCGGCGGCCGACACCGCGAGCTTGAAGCGCCCGTAGTTCAGGGTGTTGAACGCGACCTTGTGCCCCTGGCCGACCTCGCCGAGCACGTTGCCGGCCGGCACCCGGACGTCCTGCAGGATGACGGGGGTGGTGGACGAGCCGTGCAGGCCCATCTTGTGCTCTTCCTTGCCGGTCGACACCCCGGGCCGGGACCGCTCCACCAGGAACGCCGTGAACTGCTCGCCGTCCACCTTGGCGAAGACGACGTAGAGGTCGGCGAAGCCGCCGTTGGTGATCCACATCTTCTCGCCGGTCAGCGAGAAGCTGCCGTCGGCGTTCCGGACCGCCCGCGCCTTGGCCCCGAGCGCGTCCGACCCCGAGCCCGACTCGCTGAGGCAGTAGGCGCCGACCCACTCGCCGCTGACGAGCCGGCCCAGGTACGCCTCCTTCTGGGCGGGGGTGCCGAAGCAGTGCAGGGGCAGGACGGCGAGGCCGGTGTGGGCCCCGAACGTCGACCCGAACGACCCGCTGTGGCCGATGCGGGTGCCGACGACGACGGTCGACGCCTTGTCGAGGGCGAGGCCGCCCCAGGCCTCGGGCACGTCGGTCCCGAGCAGCCCGAGGTCGCCGGCGCGGCGGACGAGGCGCCGGGCGAGCCCCCAGTCCTTGGTCTCGAGGCGGTCGTGGTTCGGCGTGATCTCGTTGTCGATGAACTCGGCCGCGGTCTGGTCGATCAGCCGGTGCTCGTCGCTCAGCCGCTCGGGAGTGAACGCCGAGCCGGGCGCGGTCTCGTCCAGCAGCCACGCGCCTCCGGTGACGCGGGAAGCGGTGCTCGCGAGTGTCGTCATCGGAACCCTCCCGGCGCGACGCAGATGCCTACGCCGCGCGCTCGAAGATGCCCGCGGCGCCCATGCCGCCGCCCACGCACATCGTGACGAGACCGTAGCGGCCCCCGCGCCGCTTCAGCTCGTGGAGCATCGACGTCGTCAGCTTGGCGCCGGTGCAGCCCAGCGGGTGGCCGAGGGCGATCTCCCCGCCGTTGACGTTGAGCTTCTCGGGATCCATCGGCAGCTCGCGCAGGCAGGCCAGCACCTGGGCCGCGAACGCCTCGTTCAGCTCGACGAGATCGATGTCGTCGAGGGTGAGCCCGGCCCGCTTCAGCACCTTCCGGATCGCGGGCACCGGCCCGACCCCGAAGCGCTCCGGCTCGACCCCGGCGGTGGCGTAGGCCACGAACCGGGCGAGCGGCTCCAGGCCCGCCCTCTCGGCCCGCTCGCGCGAGGTGAGCACGACGGCGGCGGCGCCGTCGCTCATCTGCGACGAGTTGCCGGCGGTCACCGAACCCTCGACGTGGAACGCCGGCCGCAGGCCGCCGAGGACCTCGAGCGAGGTGTCGCGGCGCGGCCCCTCGTCGGCGGTGAACGCGACCGTCCGCACCGCGGGACGGCCGCCGTCGCCGTTGGCGGGCTCGGCGACCCGCACCTCGATGGGGACGAGCTCCTCCTCGAACCGGCCGGCGTCGAGCGCGACCACCGCCCGCTGGTGGCTGCGGAGCGCAAACGCGTCCTGCTCGTCGCGCGAGACCCGCGCCTCGCGGGCATGGTTCTCGGCGACCAGCCCCGTCGAGAGGTAGACGTCGGGATAGTCCTTCATGAGGCCGGGGTTGGGGGCGACCTTGTGCCCGCCCATGGGGATGAGGCTCATCGACTCGGTGCCGCCGGCGACGACGGCGTCGGCCCCGCCCACCATGATGCGCTCGGCCCCGTAGGCGATGGCCTGCAGGCCCGACGAGCAGAACCGGTTGACGGTGATCGCCGACGCCTCGATGGGCACGCCGGCGCGGAGGCTCGCGATGCGGGCGACGTTCATGCCCTGCTCGGCCTCGGGCATGGCGCAGCCGAGGATGACGTCCTCGACCTCGCCCGGCTCGATGCCCGGGGCGCGCTTCAGGGCCTCGGCGATCACCGCCGCCCCCAGCTCGTCGGGCCGCGTCGTGCGCAGGGTCCCCCGGGGGGCCTTGCCGACCGGGGTGCGAACCGCCGACACGATCACTGCGTCAGTCACGGGCCTCTCCTTCGCGTCGCCGCCGCCTCATGAAGATGAGACGTTGTCGGGCCGCGTCTGGTTTCTGCGCGTCTTCCCGGTCCGACGAGACCGTATCGGGTCGCGTCCAGCGTCCTGAACCGTGGTTCGCGGAACGATTCTGCGCGTCGTTTTCGTGTTTGCAGGCATTTTGCCGCGATTCGGAGCTCACGAGCCTCACGGCCGGGTCGCTAGTTTCTGAGCGTCTTGCCGGTCTTGAGCGTGTGACGAATGCGGTCGAGGGTCTTCGCCTCGCCGCACAGGCTCAGGAACGCCTCGCGCTCGAGGTCCAGCAGGACCTGCTCGGTCACCGCCGTGGCGTGGGGCAGATCGCCCCCCGTCATGATGCGGGCCAGCGCCCGGCCGATCCGCGCGTCGTGATCGCTGATGGCGCCGCCGCGCCACGCGAGGTGGATGCCCAGCTCGAGGGCGGCCCGGGCCTCCTCGCCGCCCACGGGAATCGCGGTCCGCGGGTCGGGAGCGCGGTAGCCCTCGCGGACCCGCTCGAGCACCGTCGCCTTCGCGTCGGCCATCAGCCGCTCCCGGTCCATGGTGACCCCGTCGACGTCGCGCAGCAGCCCGAGCCGCCGGGCGTGGGCGGCGCTCGTCGACACCTTGCCGAGCCCGATGGTCTCGAACGCCTGCCGCAGGCGGGGGAGCGGGTCGGTCCCCGGCAGGGTGGCGTCGAGGGCGCGGACCGTGAGCTCCTTGGTGCCGCAGCCGGCGGGTATCAGCCCGACCCCGACCTCCGCCTGCCCCATGTAGGTCTCGGCCGCCGCCTGCACGCGGTCGCCGTGGAGCACGATCTCGCAGCCGCCGCCGAGGGTGAGGCCGGCCGGCGCCGCCACCACCGGCACCGGCGAGTACCGCAGCCCGATGACCGCGTTCTGGAAGCTGCGGACCATCAGGTCGATCTCGTCCCAGTTGCCCTCCTGCGCCTCCAGGAGCACGAGCATCAGATTGGCCCCGGCGCAGAAGTTCACGGCGTCGTTGCCGACCACGAGGCCCGCGAACCGCTCGGACGCCTCGGCCACCCCGCCCGTCAGCATCTGCACGGTATCGCCGCCGATGGTGTTCATCTTCGAGTGGAACTCGACGGCGAGCACGCCGTCGCCGAGGTCGACGAGGCTCGCCCCGGCGTTCCCCTTGACGACGCCGCCCCGCCGCCGCGCGACGGTCAGGATCTGCAGGTCCGGCGCGG
>JAJEEA010000268.1 GCA_022821235.1 Vicinamibacteria bacterium | reverse complement strand
CGGCCCCGGCGAGGTCGGCACGGGGCCGGCGGCGGCGACGCTCGCACGGGCGCCGACACCGCCGATCGGGGCGGCCCGGGCCGGAACGGCAGCAGCCGGGACGGCGGGAACGCCGGGAGCCGGTACGACGGGGGCGGAGGCGCGGGAGGGCACGCCCGGCGCCGTCGCTCCCGACGGCTTCACGGCAAGCAGCGCCGCGGCCCTCGCGTCGCTCATCGACGGACCGCCGGCCCCTGTCGCGCCCGAGGTGATGACCCGGGACCAGGACGGCGGCGCCACGGTCCGCGCGATCCGCCTCGACGGCGGGCTGCGCCTCGACGGGGTGCTCGACGAGCCGGTCTACGAGACGGTGGCCCCGATCACCGGCCTCATCCAGCAACTGCCCGACCCCGGCGCCCCCGCCACCGAGCGGACCGAGGCGTGGATCCTGTTCGACGAGACGAACGTCTACGTCTCCGCCCGCGTCTGGGACTCGGCCCCCGAGAGCCAGTGGATCGCCAACGAGATGCGCCGCGACACCCGCCAGTTCCGCCAGAACGACACGATCACCGCCTTCTTCGACACCTTCTACGACCGCCGCAACGGCTTCAACTTCTCCACCAACCCCCTCGGGGCCCGCTCGGACGCGCAGTTCACCAACGAGGGCAACCCCAACTCCGACTGGAACCCGGTGTGGGACGTGCGCACCGGCCGCTTCCCCGGCGGCTGGACGCTCGAGATGGAGATTCCGTTCAAGACCCTCCGCTACCGCTCCGAGCCGCCGCACCTCTGGGGCATCCAGCTCCGGCGCTCCATCCGGCGCAAGAACGAGTGGGTCTACCTGACCCGGATCCCCATCTCGGCCGGAGGCGGCAGCGGCCCGACCGGCATCTTCCGGGTCTCGGCCGCGGGCACCCTCGTCGGCCTCGAGCCGCCCCCGGCGAGCCGCAACATCGAGGTCAAGCCGTACGGCATCGGGGGCATCTCGACCGACCTGACCGCGAACCCGGTGGTGAACAACGAAGGGAGCGGCAACGGGGGCATCGACGTCAAGTACGGCATCACCCAGAACCTGACCGCCGACTTCACCTGGAACACCGACTTCGCGCAGGTCGAGGTGGACGAGCGCCAGGTCAATCTGACCCGCTTCCCGCTGTTCTTCCCCGAGAAGCGCGAGTTCTTCCTGGAGGGGCGGGGCATCTTCGGCTTCGCGCGGGGCGGCCTCACCGGCCGGCCGGGCGGACCCGGGGGCGGGGCGGGGGGCGGCATCTTCGGCGACGTGAACGTGCCGCAGCTCTTCTACAGCCGGAAGATCGGGCTCGAGCAGGGCCGGGTGGTGCCCATCGTCGGCGGCGCGCGGGTCACCGGGAAGATGGGCCCGTTCGACGTCGGGGCGCTGAACATCCACGCTGGCGACGAGGCGGTCTCGGCCAGCGAGCCGACCAACTTCACGGTGGTGCGGCTGCGGCGCGACGTCCTGCGGCGCAGCTCGATCGGCGGGTTGTTCACCAACCGGTCGCTGTCGCGGGCGGCCCCCGGGGAGGCGAGCCAGGCCTGGGGGGTCGACGGCACCTTCGCGTTCTTCGAGAACGTCAGCTTCATCAGCTATTTCGCGCGCACCCGGGTGCCGAGCCCCGAGTACGAGGGCAGGGACACGAGCTACCAGGGCAAGTTCGAGTACCAGGCCGACCGCTACGGGCTGCAGGTCGACCACCTGCTGGTCGAGGACAACTTCCTGCCCGAGGTGGGCTTCCTCCGGCGCGACAACTTCCGGCGCACCTACGTGTCGGGCCGGTTCAGCCCGCGGCCCGACATGGAGAGCGTGCGGCAGTTCAGCCTGGAAGGGGCCGTCGACTACATCCTGACCGCCGACGTCAACCGCCTCGAGACGCGCCAGCGCCTGCTGTCGTTCCAGACCGAGCTCGAGTCGAGCGACCGGCTGTCGTTCACCGCCACCGGCAACCGCGAGCTGCTGGTCGAGCCCTTCACGCCGCCCGGGGCGGACTTCTCGATCCCGGTGGGCGTCTACGGCTTCGCCGACTACCAGGTGGCGTACGCCATCGGCGCGCAGCGCCGGGTCAACGGTCAGATCGCGCTCCGCCGGGGCGACTACTTCGGGGGCGGGCTGACGAGCCTCGAGCTGAGCCAGGGGCGCATCGGGGTGCTGCCGCAGATGTCGATAGAGCCGATCGTCTCGTTCAACTGGATCGACACCCCGTTCGGGGAGTTCCAGTCGAACCTGGCGGTGACGCGGGTGAACTACGCGTTCAACCCGTGGATGTTCTTCAGCGGCCTGCTGCAGTACAACTCGGCCGACAACTCGTTCAGCAGCAACCTGCGGCTACGGTGGGAGTACAGCCCCGGCAGCGAGCTGTTCGTGGTGTACACCGACGACCGCGACGTCACCAACGGGTTCCGTCCCGACCGGGGCCTCGACCTCCGCAACCGCGGCTTCGTGGTCAAGTTCAACCGGTTGTTCCGGTTCTGACTCCCCGCAGCCTCGGGCGCCGCCGGCGGCCGGCGTTGTCCGGCCGTCCGCGGCGGACATCGCCCCGGGCGGCGGGCCGGCGCGC
>JAJEEA010000026.1 GCA_022821235.1 Vicinamibacteria bacterium | reverse complement strand
CCAACGCCGCCGAGGCCCGCAGCTGGCTCGTCGGAGCGCTCGGCGACGAGGCCGCGGTCGCCCGACATTTCGTCGCCCTGTCCACCAACGCCGGCGCAGTGTCCGACTTCGGCGTCGACGCCGACGCCACGTTTGGGTTCTGGGACTGGGTCGGCGGCCGTTACTCGCTCGACTCGGCGATCGGTCTCAGCCTGATGATCGCCGTCGGTAGCAAGGCCTTCGGCGACATGCTCGCCGGCTTCCGCACCGTCGTGCGCGAGGGGGTGGCGGCCGAGGCGGGAGCGGCGGCGACGCTCGAGGTCGAGATGGCGGTGCAGCTCGAGGACCGGGTGGTGGTGGTGGGCAGCCGGGCCCGGCCGCGGTCGGTGACCGAGTCGGCGGTGCCCATCGACGCCATCCCCGTCGAGGACTTCGTCGCCCAGGGCGACACCGACGTCGCCGACCAGCTTCGCACCCTGGTGCCGTCGTGGAACGTCAGCCCCCAACCGGTCGGCGACGCGGCGCGGCTCATCCGCCCCGCGACCCTGCGCGGCCTCGCCCCCGACCACACGCTGGTGCTCGTGAACGGGAGGCGCCGGCACCGCGGGGCGGTCATCACCTGGATCGGCAACGGCGTCTCGGACGGGGCGCAGGGCCCGGACATCTCGAGCATCCCGTCGATCGCGCTGCGGCAGGTCGAGGTGCTGCGCGACGGGGCGGCGGCGCAGTACGGCTCGGACGCCATCGCCGGGGTGCTGAACTTCCTGCTGAAGGACGACCGGTCGGGGGGCAGCCTGGAGCTGCACACCGGCGGCCACGCGGCCGGGGACGGCGGCACGTGGACGGTGGCCGGCAACACCGGCCTGCCCCTCGGGGAGAACGGCTTCGCGAACCTGAGCCTCGAGTACGGCGAGACCGGCGCCACGAGCCGCAGCGTGCAGCGCGACGACGCCGCCGCCCTCATCGCGGCGGGGAACCGCCACGTGGCCGACCCCGCCCAGGTCTGGGGGTCGCCGCGCATCGACGACAACCTGAAGCTGTGGGGCAACTTCGGCCACCTGTTCGCGGGCGGCGTGCAGGCCTGGGGCTACGCCAGCCACGCGCGCCGGACGGTGGAGAGCGGCTTCTTCTTCCGCAACCCCAACACCCGGTCGGCCGTCTTCAGCGCCGACGGGGGACGCAGCCTGCTCGTCGGCGACGTCCTCGACGCCGCCGACGGGGTGCCGGACGGCTCGGCCGGCTGCCCCGCCGTCCCGGTGACCGGCGCCCGGCCCGACGCGGCGGCCATCGCGCAGGTCTTCGCCGACCCGAGCTGCTTCTCGTTCCAGGAGCGCTTTCCCGGCGGGTTCACGCCGCAGTTCGGGGGCGACGTGATCGACGCGTCGGCCGTCGTGGGGCTGCGCGGCGAGCTCGCGGGCGGCCTGCTCTGGGACGCGAGCGCGGGCGTGGGGTCGAGCACCGCCGACTTCCGCATCCGCGACACCGTCAACGCCTCGCTGGGGCCGGAGAGCCCCACCGTGTTCGACCCCGGCGCCTACCGGCAGGACGACGTGGGCGTGAACCTCGACCTCAGCTACCCCGTGAACGACCGGGTCAACCTGGCGGGCGGGGCCGAGTGGCGGAACGAGCGGTTCGAGATCGGCCTCGGCGACGAGGCGTCGTGGCGAATCGGGCCCTACGCGGCGCAGGGCTTCAGCGCGGGGTCGAACGGCTTCCCCGGGTTCAGCTCGATTGCGGCGGGGACGTGGAGCCGGGCCAACGCCGCCGTCTACGGCGACCTCGAGGTGCGGGGCGCCGGCGACGCGTGGACCGCGGGGAGCGCCCTGCGGCTGGAGGGCTTCGAGGACTTCGGGACCGCCGTGAACGGCAAGCTGTCGGGGCGCGTGCGGCTCGCCCCCGCCGTCGCCCTCCGGGCGAGCGCGAGCACCGGCTTCCGGGCCCCCACGCCGGGCCAGCAGAACGCCTTCAACGTCAGCACCCAGTACGACCACACCCTGATGGACCTCGTGAACAACGGGACCATCCCGTCGACGTCGCGCGTGGCCCGGCTGCGGGGCGGCGCGCCGCTCGATCCCGAGCGCTCGGCCAACTTCACGGCCGGCGCGGTCGTCGACGCGGGGGCGTTCAGCCTGACCGCCGACTACTTCCGCATCCGCCTCTCGGACCGGCTCGCCCTGACCCAGCTCTTCGAGCTCGACCCCGCCGAGGTCGACGCCCTCGTCGCGGAGGGGGTGACGAGCGCCGCCAACCTGCAGAACTTCCGCTTCTTCACCAACCACTTCGAGACGGTGACGCAGGGCCTCGACCTCGTCGCGAGCTGGGCGCCGGCGCGCCTCGGGGGCGGGACCACGTTCGGCCTGCTCCTCAACCGCACCGACACCGCCGTCGCCCGCTTCGACCCCGCGGTGCTCGACGACACGCGCATCCGCCAGCTCCAGGAGGCGGTGCCGGGCACGCGGTGGAACGCCACCGTGCGCCAGGCCCTCGGCGCCTGGAGACTGCTGGGGCGGGTGAGCTGGTACGACGAGTGGTTCGACGCCCGGGACCTCTACCTCTACCACGGCGACGCCGTCGTCGACCTCGAGGCCTCGTATCCCGTCAGCGCGTCCACCACCTTGACCATCGGCGGCCGGAACGCCTTCGGCAACGACCCCGAGGCCAACCCCATCGCCCGCGAGAAGGGCAACCGCTTCAGCGCCTACACGCCGTTCGGCTACAACGGCGCGTTCTACTACCTGCGGCTCGACTACGGCTGGGCGTCGGGGGGGTGAGGGACGCCGGAGCGCCGTGCGGGGGCGAAGCCTCCACCAGCACGGGGCTCGAAGCGGCCGCGCCACTCGGCCGGCGCGC
>JAJEEA010000112.1 GCA_022821235.1 Vicinamibacteria bacterium | reverse complement strand
CCGCGCCGGCGCCTCCGGCCGCCGGGAGGGGCGCCGCCTCGGCCGCGTCCCCGCTGTCGACCGGCGGCAGATCGAGCTCGTCGTGGCGCGAGTCGTTGTCGAGCGACAGCAGCGACAGCCCGTTGGCTTCGGGGACGTGGTACTCGCCGTCGTCGGGGGAGAGGTCGTCCCGTTCCGAGGAGGCGCCCGCCGGTGCGAGCACCAGCATCGACAGGACGATGACGACGGCGGCCGTCCACATCATCCTCGCCTGGGTGGCGCGCGCGGTGCCCATCACGTCGAGACGCGACGTGCGCTCTTCCTGCTGGGCCGCCTGCACGTGCGCACGGGCGCGGTCGACCAGATCGAACCCGTCGGAGAAGATCAGGTCCGATGCCTGCAGCGGCTGATCGGAGCCGATAAAGCCACGGGCTTGCTCGTCCAGGTCCCGGATGTCGCCGATCGCCGCGACCGCGTCGTCGAGGGCCGCGAGGGTGCCCGGGTTCGAGACCTGCCGCTTGAGATTGTCGAGGCTGCCGAGGACCGCCTCGAGATGAGCGTCGACCCGGGAGGCCCAGTACTCGCCGTCCTGGCCGTCCGCGACGTAGGCCTGCTGGGCGCTCCTCAGCTCGGCCAGGGTGAGCTTGAGCGTCCAGCCCAGATCGGTGAAGACCCGCTCCCCGCCCTGCTCGTCGGCGAGGGTGACGTTCGAAAGGTGGATCTGGTTGCCCGCGAAGCCGAGCGTCGCGAGTGCTACGATGACGACGATGGTACGAACCCAGCGGCTCCCCATATTGGGGGGCTACTATACCACCGTTGGCGCGAGAGTCGTGCGCATCGGCGCGCGCCAACGGCCGGCGGTCCGTCGCTCGCCGTGCCGGCGGCGGTCGGCGCGGAACAGGCTCTGACGGTGCGGCCCCGGCTTGCGTTCATCATCAATCCGGTTGCGGGGTCGTCGCGGCGCGGGAGCGGGCTCGCCGATGTCGCCGGCGCGATCCGACGGCGCTGCGCCGCCGCCGGCGCCGGCCACGAGGTGGCCTTCACGGAGCGGCCGGGCCACGGCCGCGAGCTCGCGGCGGCCTTCGCGGCGCGCGGCTTCTCCCCCGTGGTCGCCTGGGGAGGGGACGGCACCGTCAACGAGGTGGCCTCGGCGCTGATGCGCCGGGACGCGGTGCTGGGCATCGTGCCGGCGGGCTCGGGCAACGGCCTGGCGCGCGAGCTCGGCATCAGCCTCCGGCCCGAGGAGGCGATCGACACGGCGTTGCGGGGCCGCGACCGGGTCATCGACGTGGGAGAGCTGGCCGGCCGGCCCTTCGTGAACCTCGCCGGGGTGGGGCTGCCCGCGTCGGTGGCCGACCTGTTCGCCCGCCTGTCCGGCCGCGGGCTGGCCGGCTACGTCCTGGCGACGGCGCGCGAGCTGCTCCGCTACCGGAGCGAACGGTACGCCGTCGCGACCCGCGAACGCACCCTCGAGCAGCCGGCCCTGTTCATCGAGCTGGCGAACGGTCGGCAGTACGGCAACGGGGCCGTCGTCGCGCCCCACGCCCGCCTCGACGACGGGCGCCTCGACCTCGTGTCGGTTGACCCCATCGGCCCGGCGAGAGCCGCGTGGGGCCTCTGGCGCCTCTTCAACGGCACCATCGACCGCCATTCCTACGTGCATTGCTCACGGGTAGACCGGGCGACCATCTCCGCCGATCGGCCGCTGCGGTTCCACGTCGACGGAGAGCCGGTGCAGGGCGGGCGCCGCCTGTCCGCCACCGTCCATCCGGCGGCCCTCCGGGTCCGGGTGCCGCCGCCGACCGGCGGGTGAGCCCGTCGTGACGGAGAGCCGGTGCAGGGCGGGTGCCGCCTGTCCGCTACCGTCCATCCGGCGGCCCTCCGGGTCCGGGTGCCGCCGCCGACCGGCGGGTGAGCCCGCCGTCGGTCCCGCTGCCGCGGCGGAACGCCGCCTCGCATAGAAGCGCCGCGTGGCGGGATGCGTCGCCGCCCGGTGCAGCGGGACTCTCTCCCGCCGGCCCGCCGGTTCCCCCCGGGGGGCGCCGATCCCGCTACCAGTCCCAGCGGCTCTCGGCCTCGTCCCAGAGCCCGTAGCACACCTGGGCGATGCCGGTGTCGAAGAACTCCTGCGGCAGCGTGTACATGGTGCCGATCGGCTCGATCAACTCGCCGTCCCGATACCAGGACGACACCACGTGGCCCTCGAGCGGCCGCCCCTCGTTCGACACCAGCTCGGTCGACTCGATCAGGATCCGCCACGAGGCGATGCCCCCCTCGCCGTCCGGCCCCATGAACGTCAGCTCGTTGCCGTCGTGCTCGAAGTCGGTCACGCCCTCGATGGCCTCGAGCTGCTCTCCGAAGGACGTGACGAGGTTGACCTCGCCCGGCTGCATGGCGCACGCGCCCAGCACCGGGACCAACACCAGCAGCAGGTTCCGTAAACGTTCAGTCACGGCTCTGTCCCTTCCCGGCCCGCGGCCAACGCCCGTCCGCCCGCGACAGGGGCGCGGCCCGCGTGACCCCTTCGGCGGCCCGAATCGCGCTCCGGTCCGCCGGAAACGGCGTCAGTCGCCGGCGGCGGGGGTGCGGGCCTCCGGGCGCGGACGCAGGATGGCGTAGGTCGGCAGCCCGATGCCGTCGAGGTGCTTCAGCACGTCCCCGGCCGGCGAGGCGTCGAGGTCCTCCGCCTGGAACTTCACCTTCACGTAGTCCTCGAGCCCGGCCTCGACCTCCGGGGCCTTGAGGGTGGTGCGGTCCATGGTGAGGCAGTTCTTGCACCACGTGGCCCACATGTCGACGAGCACCAGCTTGTCCTCGGCCTTCGCGGCGGCGAGGCCCGCGCCGAGCGAGGCGTGCCAGCCTTCTTCCAGCAGCGCCTGCACGCTGCTCGCGACCTCGTCGGGATCGACCCAGCGCTGCGCGAACAACCCGTAGCCGACGTAGCCGTAGTACACCGCGGTGCCGAGGATGAACACGCCGAAGGCGTGCTTGACGTGGACCATCCAGGCCCCCGGCTTCGGCATCCACGACAGCCCCGCCCCCGCGATGGGCCACGGCAGGGCCATCCCGATGCCGAGGACGAACGGCAGCGCGAGGGCGATCGTGGTGCCGGTGCCGTAGAGGTTGCTCGAGAACACGATGACCTGGATGACCACCGGCGCCACGCACGCGCCGGCGAGCAGGGCCGCCACCGCGCCCATGCCGAACGCGACGAGGAACGACCCGGCCCGGTCGCCCGCCCCCGCGAACCGCGACTGCAGCCGCGAGAAGTCGATGGCGAGGACGTCGAACATCGCCAGCCCGAGGACGACGAAGAGGGCCGCGATGCCGACGTTGAACCATGGCGACGCGTTGATGGTGCCGAACGAGCCCGCGGTCAGGATGACCACGAGCCCGAGGCCCCCGTAGACGACGGCCATCGCCGCGCCGTAGGCGCCGCCGAGGGCGAAGCCGCGCAGGCGCGACCCGGCCCGGGCGCCGGCGCCGATGATGGCGAGGTTGATGGGGATCATCGGCAGCACGCAGGGGGTCAGGTTCAGGGCGAGGCCGCCGACGAGTATCAGCAGCAGGATCGCCAGCGGCCCGCGGCCCTCGAACCAGCCGCGCTCGCCCTCGCCCGACTCCGAGGCCGCCATGAAGTCGAGGAACGCCTCCGTGCCCAGGTACCCCCCGGTGCTGCCGAGCACCTCGAAGTCCTCGAGGGCCGCCATCACCGAGAGGTCGTCGAGGACCGGGGCGGGCGCCGCGGGCGGCGCGGCGGCGCTCCCGCCGGGGTCGGCCATCGTCAGCCCCGCGAACAGGTTCGGCCGCACCGTCGTCAGCGCCCGGTCGTCGGGCGCCACCGTCACCTCGAACTCCACGGGCTCGTTCGTCGGGTTGAAGCACATCCGGTCGTTGCAGGCCTGGTAGCGGAGCGTGCCGGGCACCGCGTAGGTGCCGGGAGCCACGGCGGCGTCGACGCGCAGCGCCGCCCCGATCGTGAACTCCTCCTCGAACACCGCGAGCGGCTCTTCCACCCCGACCTGCTCGAGCAGGATCGCCTCCGGGAAGGCCACCCCCTCGAGGGTGAACCCCTCGGGCGGATCGAGCCTCAGCACCGTCGGAATCAGGAGATCGTCGAGGGGCGCGTCGGAGTTGACGTGGTAGCCCGGGTCGAGGGCGATGTCGAGGCCCACCCGGGCCGTGCTGTCCGCGTGGACCGCGTCGGTCTCGTTGACCGGGTCGATCAGCACGGTCGGCGGCTGGGCCGACGCGGACGCCGCCACGCCGGAGAGAATCAGCGCGAGGACGGGCCGCAGCCCCCCGCGGAACGGAGTCGTCGAGCTCAAGGTCGCCTCCCATGCATCCGGCCGCCGCGACGAAGGCCGCGCGGGGTCTCACCGCGGGCCGCCGGGGCGCACCGTCATCATGATATCGCCGTCGTCGTCGGCGCGGTCTCGCCGCGGGCCGCCAACGGCGCGTCGCGTCCCGAATCTCCGGGTACCGACACGGGCTCGCAGCGCGCATCGCGGACGAGCCACCGCGCCGCACTCCCGAACGCCCGGTCACGGCGCAGACGCCTAGTGCTGCGTCATGACTGAATGTTCGGGTGCGTGGGCGGTGATTCGTCAACGATTGCGGGCCCCAAACCCATGTCCGTATCCGAAGATTGGGACGTGACGCACCACTAGTGTCCCGGAACTGTGGTTCGTGGAACAATCCTGATCGACGTTATTCCAGTGTCCACAGCCACTTGCCGCGATCTGAACCGTTCGCGAACTTCACGGCCGGGACACTAGTCGTCGATGTTCGCCAGCGCCATGCGGTCGCGGTTCACCGAGATCCGGCGCACGGGTCCCCGCGCCGGCAGGCGGTGCTCGGTCACCCGATCGATCACGGGCACCACGACCGACTCTTCCTCTCCCGACCGGTACTGCACCGTCACCGTGACCGGGAGCTCGAAGAGCCGTTCGCTCCGCTGCTCGAAGCGCAGCACGACCTCGTTCCCCCCGCCGGTCCTCTCCGTGCGGGACGAGAACCGCACCTCGGGCAGCGCCGCCTCGTGGATCCACCGATCGAAGAAGCGACTCAACGATCGCCCCGCCTCGATCTCGAACGCGAGCTGCAGCGCGTCGGTGCCCGCCTTGCGGAAGCGCCACTCGTGGTAGAACCGGCGCAGCCCCGCGAAGAACGCGTCGTCTCCCACCAGCCGGCGCAGCATGTGCAGCACCATCGCGCCCTTGTTGTAGACCAGGGCCCGGAAGATCCGCGGCTCGCGCTCGAGATGGCCGAGGCGGTAGCCGAGATAGACCGGCCCCTCGTCGGAGTGCCGCATCGCCCAGCTCCGCATCCGCTCGATGATGTCCTGGAAGACGTCGGGCCCCCCGTCGTGCTCGGCATAGAGGGCCGCGAAGTACTGCGCGAGCCCCTCGCTCAGCCACTGCTCGTGGTAGTTCTTCCAGCCCACCGCCTGTCCCCACCACTGGTGCGCGATCTCGTGGGCGAGGAAGAAGGACGGGAAGCCGGTGAAGACCACCGGATCGGTCTGCCAGGTGACGACGGCGCCCGGCTGCCGCGGCAGCTCGTGGTTCATCAGGGCGAAGTAGGCGGGGCTGTGCCCGCCGGGGAGGCGGCTGTCGGTGAGGGCCACGGTCATCGACGGGTACGGGATGTCGCCCAGCAGCGACGCGTAGAAGCCGGCGATGTCCGCCGCGCGCTCGGCCGTCTCGTCGATCTCGCGGGTGCTCCGGGGCGTGCCGTAGGCGTCTATGGCGAGGGTGCCGTAGAACACGCCGCCCCCCCCCGCCCCGGCCGGCGGCGGGGGCGCGGGCGCGTCGAGCCGGACCCGCCGTACCGGCGAGGGGTGATCGTCGAACCGGGAGATCACCGCCGACAGGTAGCGGGCCGGCTGGAGGGCGGTGAACGAGAACTCGCGGGGCTCCGGGTCGCCGGCCGCCGGCACCGGGGGGTTCGTGCGGGCCGGCGCTCCGCTCGCGATCACTCCCCAGCCGGGGGGGACCGAGAGGTTCAGGGTCGCCGTGGCGTAGTCGGTGGCCAGCGACTGCGGGTACCAGTAGCTGCGGTTGCTGTAGATGTAGCGGGGCTCGCCGAGGCCGAACAACCGCTCGCGTTCCTCGAGCCGCACCCGCTGTCTCCCGATCCAGTTCTCGTCGAGCTCCTGTGCGGCGAGGTCGCCGTCGTAGGTCACCGTCACCGTGAACTCGGTGCCCCCCGGCAGCTCGTCGGGCAGGTTGACCACCAGGTTGTCCTGACCGTTCATGCGGAAGAAGAGCAGGGGGCCGAACTCGGCGGAGGTGACCGACCGCACCGCCAGCTCGTCGGCCAGACGCAGGCTGAACGACGTGATCGGCAGCCCCTTCACCCGCGCCGCGAGCCGGGCGGCGCCGGTGATGCGGCATTCGACGAACTCGCGGCGGGCGCCCGGACGCTGCTGCGTGTAGCCCAGGGGCTCGAACGACGCGGTGATCTCGTAGTCGAGGACGTCGAGCGGCGCCGAGTCGTCGTCGCCGAAGTAGCGGCCCCGCGTCGCGCGCTTCGGCGCCGACGAGTACAGCGAGATGATGCGGCCCGCCTCGCGTTCGAACAGCGAGACGTCCTCCGGCTGCCGGACCGACTGGGCGTAGGTCAGGTCGCCGTGGTCGTCGGTGCGGACCTCGGCGATGAAATCGCCGCGCCCCGGCGTGAGCGACCACACCCGGTCGCTCACGTCCGACAGATCGAGGGTGAACGAGAGGGCGACGAACTCGTCGAACGTTTCCTCGGCCTCGCGCAGGGCGCCCGGGTCCACCCCGCGCGCCCGGAGCGCGCCGGTCGAGACCCGGCTCCGGAACGCGTCCGGGTGCAGCCGGACGAAGGCCGCCTCGAACTCCGTCTCCAGCACCTCGCGTCCGCTGAAGATCTCCACCTGCCCCCGTTCCGCCTCGGGCTGCGGCGCGAAGCGCATGACCCCCTCGCCGAGGAGCGCGAGGGCGGTGACCCCGCCCTCGGTCTCCGCCACGAACACGGAACCCTCGGCCAGCGTCAGGGTCAGGTCTTCGCCGGTGACGACCAGGTCATCGGCGGCGTACTGCGTCGCGGGGGAGATGCGCAGGTGGCGCAGGTTGTCGATCGAGTCGACGGCTTCCTGCTCGAGGATGCGCCATGCCGGGCCCGCGTCGTCGCGGACGACGTCGAGCCGCCACGTCTCCAGCCGTCCGCGGTCGCCCGATTCGAAGAACAGCTCGACCGTCAGCCGATAGCCGCCGCCCTCGGGGCGGCCGTCGAGCGCGGTCTCGAAGCGCGTCGTCGCGGTGACCCGGTCGACGCCGGCCCGCACGTGCTCGTTCGCGAACCGCACGGTCGCGTCGCGGTCGGCGGCCGGCGACGCCAGGGCGACGTACGCGCCCGGATCGCCGGACAGCATCGCCGCTTCCAGCGCCTCGACGAGCGGTTCGTAGCCGGCGGCGCCGTCGGCGAGCGGCTGTGCGCCGCCCGAATGCGAGAGCAGAAACAGGAGCCCCGCCGCGCCGAGCAGTCGACAGGAGTTCATGGCTGGTTACCCCGAGTCCCATTCTATATCCGAATCGCGCCTGGAAATCCGGTGGCCGGCGGCCGGGACCGGCGGGCTGCACGCCCTTCGAGGGCAGCGGCGCGGTTCCGCCCGGCCGGGGACCGGCGCAGGGTCGGCCGAGCCCGCGATCCGCGGTGATATGCTCCCGGGCATGGCGATTCGCACCGAGCTCACCCTGCGGCTGGAGAACTCGCCCGGGGCGCTGGCGCGGCTGTGCCAGGCCCTGCGCGACGAGAAGGTCAACGTTCTCGCCCTGGGCCTCGACGCGTCCGGCGTCCTGCACCTCGTCCCCGACAATCCGGTCCACGCGGCGGGGCTGCTGCGCGGGCGCGACTACGCGGTCGACGAGCGCGACGTGCTGTACGTCACCGTGCCCAACGTTCCCGGCGCGCTGGCCTCGGCCACCCGCCTGTTGAGCGCCGCCGCCGTGAACATCGACTACGCCTTCGCGTCGGCCCTTGCCGATCACGACATGACCGCGGTCGTGGTCGCCGTCGACGACGCGCAGCGCGCCTCGACGGCGGCCGGCATGTGAACCCGGGCCGGGACCGGCGGCGCCCGGCCGGCGCGCGCCGTCGGGACGCGGATGAGACGTGCGCCTCTACATGGCGGGGCCGGCCCGACGGCGCCCACCCGGCGCGCGCCGTCGGGAGCGGATGAGACATGCGCCTCTACATAGAGACGATGGACGCGGTGCTCGTCGACTACGACCACGACGGACGGGTCGAGCTGGACGGCGAGGGCTGGTCGTCGCCGACATTGCAGGAGCGCCGGGCCATCCTGCACGCCGCGCAACTGGAGATCGAGCGGCTGCAGGACCTCGTGCTCGCGCTCGAGGGCGAGGCCGGCGACTGACGGCGAAGGCCGGTCGTCGCCGACGCTGCAGGAGCGCCGGGCGATCCCGCACGCCGCGCAACTGGAGATCGAGCGGCTGCAGGACCTCGTGTTCGCGCTCGAGGGCGAGGCCGGCGACCGACGGGCGGCGTTGTCGCCTCGGAGGTGAATCCGCAACGGACGCGACGACGGAACGTCCGTGGGGAACGAGGCCGGCCGGCGAGCCCGGGCAGGCTTGTACCGGGCTCCGGCGCCGGTGTGCAAGGCAGGCGTCATGGACACGCTCTTCCGAGACCTCCGCTACGCCGTCCGCCAGCTCGCGCGCCAGCGCGCGTTCACCCTCACCGCGGTCGCGACCCTCGCCCTGGGCATCGGCGCCAACACCGCGATGTTCGGCATCGTCTACGGCATCCTGCTGCGGCCGCTGCCGTATCCGGACGCCGGGGCGATCGTTCGCGTCGGCGAGTCGTTCGGAGGACGGGCGGGCGCGTTTCTCTCGAACCGGTCGATGGCGCTGCTCGAGGACGACGCGGGGTCGTTCGAGCAGCTCGCCGCCTACCGGGCCGCCGCCGTCGACTGGGCGGGCCCCGACGGCGCCGTCACCCTGCGCGGGGCGCGGGTGTCGCCGTCGCTCTTCCCGCTGCTGCGGGCGGCCCCGCACGTCGGCCGTCTCTTCACCGACGAGGAGGGCCGGGCCGGGGCCGACAGCGTGGTGCTGCTCAGCCACCGCGCCTGGACCGACCGCTTCGCGGCCGACCCCGACATCGTCGGCGCCGCCGTCGACCTCGGCGGCGACCCCTACACCGTGGTCGGGGTGCTCGCCGAGGGGTTCTACTTCCCGAACCCGGACGGCGAGTTCTGGATGCCGTTCGTGGTTCCGCCGTTCACCCCCCCGACCCTCGACCCGTCGGGGCGGTTCACGGTCTCGGTGGTCGCCTTCAGCGCCCTCGGGCGGCTCCGCCCCGGGGTGTCGCCGGAGCAGGCGGCGACCGAGGCCGGCGCCATCCTGCAGCGCGACGACGGATTCCCGGCCGCGCGGGGCGGCGGCGCGACCCGGCCGGCCGACAGCGCGCCCGCCATCGAGGCCCGAGTGGTCCCCCTGCTCGAGCAGATGGTCGGCGGGTACCGCCCGGCCCTGCTGGCCCTGACCGGGGCCACCCTGCTCGTGCTGCTCATCGCCTGCAGCAACGTGGCCGGCCTGCTCCTCGCGCGCGGGGTGATGCGCCGGCGCGCGCTGGCCGTGAGCGCGGCCCTCGGGGCCGGCCGCGGGCGGCTCGTCCGGCAGCTCCTGACCGAGAGCGTGGTGCTGAGCCTGATCGGCGGCGCGCTCGGGCTGGCCGCGGCGGCCCTCGTCCTGCGCGCGGTGCCGGCCCTCGTCCCCGGCAACGTCGCGCGGCTCGACCAGGTGGCCGTCGACGGGGTCGCCCTGGCGTTCAACCTCGGGCTGTCGGTCGCGGTCGGGCTGCTGTTCGGCGCCGTCCCCGCCTTGCAGTGGTCGCGGCTCGACCTCGTGCGCGTCCTCAACGAGGGGAGCGGGCAGGCGGCGGGCGGCTTCCGGCTGCTGCGCTCGAACCGCATCCGGGCGGCGCTGGCGGCGGGGCAGGTGGCGCTCGCCCTCGTGCTGCTCGTCGGGGCGGGGCTTCTCCTGCGCAGCTTCGTCGGGCTCGTCACCGCCGACCGGGGCTACGACGCGGCCAACGTGATCACCGCCGTCACCCGCAACCCCGACTTCCGCCCGCGGCGGGCGGGCATGACCCCCGAGGCGACGGCCGAGGCCCAAGCCGCGAACCAGCGGTTCCAGGACGCGCTCGTCGAGGCGGTGACCGGGCTCGCGCGCCTGCCCGACGTCGAGGCGGCGGGGGTGACGTCGCGCATCCCCCTCGCGGTCACCGACGCGGCCCAGCTTCGCACGCAGTTCCGCGTGGCCGGCCGCCCGGTGGCGGGCAACGCCGCCGAGATCCCCCAGGCGTCGGTGCAGGTGGTCAGCCCCGGCTATCTCGAGGCGCTGCGCCCGCGCCTCCGCGGCGGGCGCCTCCTGACGCGCCTCGACCGCGCGGGCAGCCCGCCCGTCGTCGTTCTCAACGAAACCCTGGCGCGGCAGCTCTTCGGCGCGGCGCGGGCCGTCGGAGAGCGGGTGCTGTTCGGCCGGTCCGACGAGCCGGCCGAGGTCGTGGGCGTCGTCGGCGACATCCGGTACCGGGGGCTCGCCATCGAGGAGTCGCGAGCCGATGCGTTCATTCCCCTCGATCAGGCGGAGGCGGTGGGGATGGTCGGCTCCCTCGCGCTCCCGATGGTCGCGGTCCGGACCGCAGGCGATCCCCTCGCCGTCGTCCCCTTCCTCGCCGAGGCGGTGACCGAGGCCCACCCCCGCGCGGCGCTCGGCGCGGTGATGACGATGGCCGACCGGCTGTCCGCCGCTGTCGCGCAGCCGCGCTTCTACGCCGTCTTCGTCGGGTCGTTCGCCGCCCTCGCCCTCTTCCTCGCCGCGTTCGGCGTCTACGGCCTGCTCAGCTACACCGTCTCGCAGCGGCGCCGCGAGATAGGCGTCCGCATGGCCCTCGGCGCGCGGCGCGCGGACATCCTGGCCCTCGTCGTCCGGCAGGGCGGCGCGCTCGTCGCCGCCGGCGCCGCCGTCGGCCTGCTCGCGGCCGCCGCGTCGGCACGCGTCCTCGAGCGCTTCCTGTTCGGCATCGCCGCCAGCGACGGGCTGACCTTCGCCGCCGCCTCCCTCGTGCTCGTCGCGGCGGGGCTCTTCGCCTGCTGGCTGCCGGGCCGCCGGGCGACCCGCATCGACCCCATGCAGGCCCTCCGCGTGGAGTGAGGCGGGAGTCGCCGCCGAGTCCACCTTGGGCATGTCCGCGGGCCCGGTCAACGCCTCGAACGACTCTGCCGGAACGTCTCCCGCCCGACGAACGGCGCCCGCGCAACGCGGTCGTCCGTCGGGGCGGGCCAATCGGGTGGTAGAATGCAGGCTGGTTTCTACCCAAGGGGTCCGAGTGAGCTTGAACATCAAGAACGAGGAAACACACCGGCGCGTCCGCGAGCTGGCCGGTCTGGCGGGCGAGACGATGACGCAGGCTGTCGACCGGGCGGTGGTCGAGCGCCTCGATCGCCTGACGCGGGCGAGGAACCGAACAGGGCGAGTAGACAAGCTCCTCCAGATCGGGCGAGAGTGCGCGGCGTTGCCGGTGCTCGACGAGCGGAGCCCCGAAGACATGCTCTACGACGAACGAGGCCTGCCCCGATGATCGTCGTGGACACGTCGGCGCTCGTCGCGATTCTGCAGGGCGAGGCCGAGGCCGCACGTTTCGCGGCGGCGATCACCGACGCCGACCCGGCCCTCGTCTCGGCCGCCACCGTCGCGGAGACCGGCATCGTCATGCTGGGCCGGCACGGCCCGCGAGGGGCGGACAAAGTCCGGACACTGCTCCGCGAAGGCAGGCTTCAGGTCGAGAGCGTGACGGAGGAGCACGCCGAGCTCGCCATCGATGCCTACGACAGCTACGGGAAGGGCCGCGGGCGGAAGGCGAAACTCAATTTCGGCGACTGCTTCTCCTATGCGTTGGCGAAGGCGACGGGGTCGGCCCTCCTGTTCAAGGGGAACGACTTCACGCATACCGACGTGACGGCGGCGCCCTGACGTGCGAGGCACCGTACTTCGCCCTGCTGACGAGGTGTCGGGCCGGTTGCGTCCAGCCGCACGTCGGCGGCCGGGGGTGTGACCGAGTCCCGGGTATAGTGCCAACGCATGGCCTTCCGGCTGCCCGTCGGACTCGTCGTCGTCATTCTGGCGGGCTTCAACCTGTTGGCGCGCCGCCGCCAACCAGAGCGACGCGAGCCTCGTGTGAGCGTTCACGCTCTCGGCCAGCTTCGTCGAAGCGCCGGCTGTTTGCGCGACGGCAACCGTGAGAACCGGTTTCATGCCAGGTAATCCCTGAGGGAGACGATGCGTATGCCCTCGAACTCGCCTGCCGCCAGCATCGCACGGTCGCCGGTCACGATGATGTCCGCGCGAGCCGCGAGTGCGCATTCCAGGATTCGGTTGCCCGGCTCGTCGGAGAGGAGGGAAACCGGGTCCGACGGTTCGACGAGTTCCCGCGAGGTCGGACAGGAAGAGGGCGATTCTGGCAAGCTCTTCCGGGTCGCGGGCGAACTTGCGGGCCAGCACCGATAGAAGCTCGTCGACGATCGGCTTGGAGATCGCGATGGAGTCTTCACCTGCGACGATCCTGCCGAGTGCGTTTTCGGCGCGTCCGCCGCGCAGCGTCAATGCAGAAACGAAGACGTTGGTGTCGAAGACGACCTTCACTGCCGGAGGTATCTCTCGAGATCTTCTTCGGTGAGGATGCCGCGTTCCTTCGCCCGGCGGCTCCAGTACTCTTGCAGCGCCGCCAGTTCATTGCGCAAACGAACAGCCCGCGCGCGCAGGGCGTCCTGAACGACGGCGCTCAGTGTCTTTCCGTCGTCCTGCGCCATCCGCTCGGCGGCGCGGGCGAGCTCCGGCGGGAGGGAGATGGTCTTCTTGACAGCGGTCGCCATGGTGACCTCGCATCCTGGACCGGGTGTGAATTCATCATGCCAGCTTCCCGCCCATTCGGTGCCCGATGGGGTCGAAGGGTGTCGCCGCCGGATGCGGGTACTGGTGGCGTGAGGCGCCTTATTCGTCTTCGTCCCGATCGTCGGCCGGGGGGTTCGGCTCCACGTCGAACCGCAGGGCTTCGCCGTCGAGGCCGATGCGCACCGTCCCCCCGTGCTCGAGGCGGCCGAAGAGGATCTCGTCGGTCAGGGGGTTGCGCACCTCGGTCTGGATGAGGCGGTCGAGGGGGCGGGCGCCGTAGGTGGGGTCGTAGCCCTTTTCGGCGAGCCAGGCGCGGGCGTCGGGCTCGAGGGTGATGGCGACGCGTCGCTCGGCGATCTGCGCTTCGAGCTGGAGGATGAACTTCTCGACGATGGTCTCGACGACGGCGGGGGGGAGGCTGTCGAAGGTGACGATGGCGTCGAGGCGGTTGCGGAACTCGGGGCTGAACGCGCGCTCGATGGCCGCCTTGGTGCGCCCCTTGCCGCTGCCCGCACGGTCGCCGAACCCGATGGGCGCCGCGCTCGCCTCGCGCGACCCGGCGTTCGACGTCATGATGACCACGACCTGCCGGAAGTCGGCCTTGCGCCCGTTGTTGTCGGTGAGGGTCGCGTGGTCCATCACCTGCAGCAGGATGTTGTAGACGTCGGGGTGGGCCTTCTCGATCTCGTCGAGCAGGAGCACCGCGTAGGGATGGGCGCGGACCGCGTCGACGAGCAGCCCCCCCTGCTCGAAGCCGACGTAGCCGGGCGGGGCGCCGATGAGCCGCGCCACCGCGTGCTTCTCCATGTACTCGCTCATGTCGTAGCGCAGGAACTCGTTCCCGAGGTGGATGGCGAGCTGCTTCGCGAGCTCGGTCTTGCCGACGCCGGTGGGTCCGGTGAACAGGAAGCAGCCGGCCGGGCGTTCGGGCTGCCCGAGCCCCGCCCGCGCCCGCTTGATGGCGGTCACCACCGACGCGACGGCGTCGTCCTGGCCGAACACCACCCGGCGGAGGGCCTCGTCGAGGGTGCGCAGCCGCTCCTTGTCCGACGCCGTCGCCTGCTTCTCGGGGATGCGGGCCATGCGCGCGATGACCCGCTCGATGTCGGCCGCGGTGACGCGGGGGAGCGGCGGGGCCGCCTCCTCCGCCGTGTCCGGCGCGGCCACGCCATCCGCGTCGGCTGCTGCTTCGGCCGGCGCGCCGGCGCCGCCCGCCCTCGCCGCCGCGTCGGCCG
>JAJEEA010000102.1 GCA_022821235.1 Vicinamibacteria bacterium | reverse complement strand
TATATCATCATCTTCCGAATTGGCCCGAGGAGCGGACTCGTCCGTTGATGGAGAGGTTCGGAAGCTTGCTTATGGAACAGGCCGTCTATCAAGAGGTCTTCGGTTTGATTTGACGGCCTCAAAATGAGGGGATTCATGAGGGCGAACCCATGAGCAGCGTGGCGCTCTACGTGGAGGGTGGGGGCAGCGGCCGTGCCGGGAAAGCAGCCCTTCGTGCAGGAATGGACACGCTGCTGGAGCCGCTCAAGCAGGTAGCCAGGAACAAGTCGATGCGCTGGAAGCTGGTTTGTTGCGGTGCGCGGGACGAGGCGTTCCGCGGCTTCCGAAACGCCGTGGGCAACGCGGACGGTGCCATCGTACTGCTTCTGGTGGACGCGGAGGGGCCGGTAGCCAAGGGTCCCTGCGAGCATCTGCAGGCCCGCGACGGGTGGGACATGACGGCCGTGGACCCGCAATCGATTCACCTGATGGTGCAGACGATGGAGGCGTGGATCGTCGCTGATGGGGACGCGGTGAGCCGGTACTACGGCCAGAACTTCAACGCGCGGCTGCTGCCGAAGGCGGTGGATCTGGAGAGCGTGGCGAAGCGTGAGGTTGAGGATTGCCTGCGCCGGGCAACGGAGCGCACGGGGAAGGGGCGTTACCACAAGATCAAGCACGCGAGCGACCTGCCGCAACGGGTCGATGCCGAGAAGGTGCAGGCCAGATGTCGGCACTGCCGGCGGCTGTTCGACGAGCTCGGGCGCATGATCGACACGGCCCCAGGTAAGGCGGTAGCTGGATGACGCCGAGACTCTGCGGGGCGGAGTACGTCGGTGAGTACAAGATCTTCCTGGCGTTCGAGGACGGCAAGACGGGGGTCATCGATCTCCGGCATGAACTGTGGGGAGAGGTATTCGAGCCGCTACGGGACGTCGAGTTGTTCCGGCGCTTCCGGTTCGACGCCGAGCTCGACACGATCGTGTGGCCGACTGGCGCGGATCTCGCGCCGGAGTACCTGTACGAGAACGCCGTCGTCGGCGAACGTGGGCGGATGGTCGAGCTGCCGGTCGGTCGGAGTACGCGGGCGCCTCGAACGCCCCGCTGATGAATCCGGGGCGCGTCGACGCGCTCCAGCTTCGCTACGGGCGTTGGTGGATCCGAGCGGTGGGGTCGGCGTTGCGTCCCGGCCCGCGGCGAAGGTCGAGGTTCGCCACGAGAGGCCGAACGCCGCCGATCGCTTGGCGCGACGGAGGGCGGGGACATGATTCGAGTGACGGACGTAGAGCCGCGGGTCGGCTATCGCATATGGCTGCGCTACTCCGACGGCACCACCGGCGAGGTGGACCTGTCGAACATGGCGGGGCGGGGCGTCTTCGAGGCCTGGCTCGGTCGTACCTTCTTCGAGAGCGTGTACGTGTCGGGGCACGGGTCGATTGCGTGGAGCGACGACGTCGAGCTGTGCGAGGACGCACTCTACATGGCGCTAACGGGCAAGTCCGCGGAAGAGCTGTTTCCGGCGCTGAGGAAGCGGGCCGCCGATGCTTGAGTTCAGCACCTGTTGCGGGATCGCCCCACTGGAGTGAACGGCGATGGACTCGCTGCCGGTCGAGATTCGCAACCAGCTCGCCAGGACCGTCCAGGCGGCCCGCCGGGCCGGCGAGGCTGGCGCGCGCAACGCCTTGGGGGCACTGACCGTCGGCCACGCTCGGGCGCACCCGTCGCTGTCGCCAGACGACCAGGACCTGCGGCGGCGCCTCCGGGCGCACGGGCGGCAGCTCGGTGACCGGCTCGATGCGGAGACGGGCGTGCAGCAAGTCGAGCGCCTCGTCCACGAGGTCGCCTACGAGCACTGGCACCGCATGCTGTTCGCCCGCTTCCTGGCCGAGAACGACCTGCTGATCGAACCCGAGTCGGGCGTCGCCGTTTCGCTGACCGACTGCGAGGATCTGGCCCGCGAGCGGGGGCAGGACTGCTGGACGGTGGCCGGCCGCTTCGCGGAGCGGATGCTGCCCCGCATCTTCCGTAGCGACGACCCCGCCCTCGCCGTCCCCCTGGCGCCCGAGACCCGGCAACAGTTGGAGCGGCTGCTCGAGTCGCTGCCGCCCGCCGTTTTCTTGGCGCGCGACTCGCTGGGCTGGACCTACCAGTTCTGGCAGGCCGAGCGGAAGGAGGCCGTCAACAAGAGCGGCGTCAAGATCGGCGCCGACGAGCTGCCGGCGGTGACGCAGCTGTTCACCGAGCGCTACATGGTGCTGTTCCTGCTGCACAACACCGTCGGCGCGTGGCGTGTGGGCAGGGTGCTGGCCGCGCAGCCGGAGCTGGCCGCGACCGCCGCGAGCGAGGACGAGCTGCGCCGGGCGGTGCGACTGGAGGCGGCCGGCGGCTACGACTTCTCGTACCTTCGATTCGTCCGCGAGCCGCGCGAGGACGACGAAGAGGAGCAGCCCACCGGCCCTTGGCGGCCGGCGGCGGGGACCTTCGCGGGCTGGCCGGGGTCGGCCGCGGACCTGCGGGTGCTCGACCCCTGCTGCGGCAGCGGCCACTTCCTGGTGGAGTACCTCGACCTAATGGCCCGCCTGCGCATGGACGAGGAGCGGCTCGCCCCGGGCGCCGCCGTCGAGGGGGTGCTGCGAGACAACCTGTTCGGGCTGGAGATCGACCCGCGCTGCACCCAGATCGCCGCGTTCAACCTGGCCCTTGCCGCCTGGAGGTGGCCCGGCGCCGATGGCCATCGATCGCTGCCGGTGTTGAATCTGGCGTGCAGCGGTCTCGCCCCCAACGCGACTCGGGACGACTGGACCGCCATGGCGGAAGCGGCGGCCGACGCCGGCGGGCTGCCGGCCCGGCGCGACCTGCTCGGCGTCGACGACTCGCTGATGTCGGCGCCGCTCCGCCAAAGCCTGGGCGCCCTGCACGACCTGTTCGTCCAGGCGCCCCTGCTTGGCTCGCTCATCGGTCCCCGCGCGGTGCAGGCCGACCTTTTCCAGCGCGATTACGAGTCGGCGCGGGCGCTTCTCGGCGCGCTGCTCGACCGGGAGGCCGCGAACGACGAGCAGACCGAGCGCGCCGTGGCCGCCCAGGGCATGGCGCGTGCGGCCGAGCTGCTGGCCGGCCGCTACCACCTGGTCATCACCAACGTCCCCTACCTCGCGCGCGGCAAGCAGGGCGACGCGCTGAAGGAGTTCGCGCGTGACCGGCATCCGGCGGCGAAGGGAGACTTGGCCACCCTGTTCGTCTCGCGCGGCTTCGGCTGGCTCGACAAGCACGGCGCGCAGGCGTTGGTGACGCCGCAGAACTGGCTGTTCCTCACGAGCTACCGGAAGCTCCGCGAGACGCTGCTGAAGCGGCGGACGCGGAACCACGTGGCGCGTTTGGGGCCCGGGGCGTTCGAGACCATCGGCGGGCATGTGGTGAACGTCGCTCTGAGCGTGCTCTCCGCGGACCGACCCGCGAGAGATTGGCGCATGGCCGGCATTGATGTTTCGGACTTCCAGCCAACTGAAGCCAAGAGCCAGGCGGTTACCACTCTGAAGGTGAAGAGCATCGACCAGATGCGGCAATTGCGCAATTCGGACCTCCGCATAGTATTCGAGATTGACTCCAACCAGCGAAAACCGGACGAGCACTGTCAGAGTGTCGAAGGTTTGACGACTGGAGACCTGGAGAGGTTCGTCGGTAAGTTCTGGGAGGGAGGTTTCATCGACGGCTGGGAACCGTATATTCAAAGTGTGGATGCGAACACGTACTATGGCGCACGTACCGATCGGATTCTTTGGGAGAACGGAAGGGGTGCTTTGTCCAAGTGTCCTACCGCACACAACTTTCCCGGCGAGTTCATGAACGGCAAGCGCGTGTTGGGAGCAACAGGGCTACGCGTAGCCCAAATGAGAAGACTGTCAGTGACCATGTACACCGGCGAAGTATTCGGAAAGAACGGGGCAACCGTTGTCCCGGACGAGCAACGTCACCTGCCGGCAATCTGGTGTTTCTGTTCCTCAGCAGAATGCCGCGAGGACGTACGGCGCATCGACCAGTCGCTCAAGGTTACCAATGCGACGTTGGCTAAGGTTCCGTTCGACCTTGATCGCTGGACGGCGGCAGCCAAGAAGAGCTACCCCAACGGGTTGCCGGAGCCCTACTCGGACGACCCGACCCAGTGGATCTTCCACGGTCACCCCGGCGGCAGCGTCGTCTGGGACGAGGAAGCCAAACGCCCTGGCCACGGCTCATTGCGCGTCGACGGGACCGTCCTTCAAGTCGCCGTGGCGCGACTTCTCGGCTACCGCTGGCCGGCGGAGCAGGATTCGGCTATGGGCTTGGCGGAGGAGGCGCGCACGTGGGTCGAACGATCCGGCGACCTCGCCCGGTTCGGGGATGCCGACGGCATTGTCTGCCTTTCGTCCGTCAGCGGCGAGCCGCCGGCAGCGGACCGGCTGCGCCAACTGCTCGCTGCAGCATACGGTGCTGCGTGGTCCTTCACGACCGAGAGGCAGCTACTGGTCGCGGCGGCTGCCGGCGAGCGGTTGGCCCAATCCCTCGAGGTGTGGCTGCGCGACCACTTCTTCGAGCACTGCCGGCTTTTCCAGCAGCGCCCCTTCGTTTGGCACGTGTGGGACGGCCGCCGGGACGGATTCCACGCCTTGGTAAACTATCATCGTCTTGTTGGTCCTGATGGGGAGGGTCGTCGGACTCTGGAAGCGTTGACGTACCGCCATCTCGGGGAGTGGGTCGCTCGGCAGCGGGTCGACCGCGACAAGGGCGTCGAGGGAGGGGATGGGCGCCTTGGGGCGGCGCAGGACCTGCAGAACCAGCTCACGCGGATCATGGCCGGGGAGCCGCCGTGCGACCTCTTCGTCCGCTGGAAGCCGCTCGCCGAGCAGCCGACCGGCTGGGAGCCGGACATCGACGACGGCGCCCGCATCAACATCCGGCCGTTCATGTCAGCCGAGCTAACGCGGGGAGGGCGCGCGGGAGCTGGTGTCCTACGCGCAAAGCCGAAGATCGTCTGGAACAAGGACCGCGGCAAAGAAGCGCTGGAGCTTCGGCCGCGGGAGGACTACCCCTGGTTCTGGGGCTGCCCCGGCGACGGTTCGCGAGCTGAGCGCACCGATTTCCTCGGCGGCCCTGACTTCGACGGCAACCGCTGGAACGACCTGCACTACACGAACGCAGCCAAGCGCGCCGCGCGGTCAGGAAAGGCGCTGGAGGCTGGCCCATGACCGGCGCGTCCGTGCTGACACGGGTTGGAGAGCAGTGGGAGGGAGGCGATCCCGCCGCGCCCGGTCCGGTCGTCTCGCTGGCCAAGGCCGAGGGCGCGTTTCTGGCGTTTGCGGCGGGAGACGCGCTCGGCTGGCCGCAGGAGATCGAGCGGAACCGGCGGGGCGGTGGCGACGTAGCACCGCCACGGATCGAGTTTCGGTCGTGGACGCGGCGGAACGGACGGCACCGCCCCTACGAAGAGACCATCGGGGCGGGAGAGTACAGCGACGACACGCAACTCATGCTAGCGGTGGCGCGCAGCCGCAGGAATCACGGTGCCGACGGGTGGAAGGCGTTCACGCGGGTGGAGCTGGCTCGCTGGACAATGTACGAACGGGGTGGCGGCAGCGCGACGAAGCGGGCGGCGCGTGCTTGGCTCGCCGGCCGCCCCCCGTGGCAGTCGGGCGAGACCGGTGCTGTCCGTCGGTACTTCGACGCTGGTGGTAACGGGGCCGCCATGCGCGTGCTACCGCATGCCCTGTTCCTGGCGGGCCGGGAGGACCCCGCGGGCTTGGCGCGTGACGTCGTGCGTGACGGCGCGGCGACCCACGGCCACCCCCGGGCTCTGGTCGGCGCGACCGTCTCTGCATACGCGGCGTGGTCGCTGGTGCGCGGGAACCGGACGCTCCGCTTCGGAGAACTCCTGGACCTGCTGATTGACGAACACGACGCATGGGCCGCGTTTCCCGAGGTGGGGCGCGGCGGCGAGGCATGGTTCGCTGCGGCAACCCGCGTGCTCGACGAGCCCTATGGCCGTCTGTGGGCGCGCACCGTCGACGAGATGCGGCGACTGCTTGAGCAGGCCCGCAGGGGAATCCGGGCGGGCGCGTTGACCGATGACCGCGCAGTGCTCGCTGACCTCGGATGCTTCGGGCACCTCAAGGGCGCAGGCACCGTCACGGCGGCTGCGGCGGCGTACCTCGCGTCGAGGCACGCCGCGCAGACAGCGCAGGGGGTGCTGCGGGCCGCCTTTGAGCAGGGCGCGGACACGGTTACCCTCGCCGCTGTGACCGGCGGGCTCGTGGGGTGTCTCGCCGGCGACGAGTGGCTGCCGGCCCCATGGCGGAAGGTGCAGGACGCCCAGTACTTGCGGTACATCGCCGGTCGGGTGGCCCAAGCACCGGAGGGTGCCGACCAGCGGCCGCTAGAGTCAGCCACGCCCCCCCACACCATCCTGGCCGACCTCGCCCGAAACGAGGACCAAGAATTCGCAATCGGGGAATACACGCGAGGGCACCCGACGGCACTACCTGACCGCGAAACGGGCTCGGAATCGAGCAGGGTTCGCGCATGGCGCCTCCGAACGCGCGATGGACAGACCATGTACGTCACCAGTGTCGAGGAGCTGCGTACTCCGGGACCCCAGGCGTCCAGAGCCGGATCCGCCCTCGAGCAACGGACGGCCGCGACTGCCGAAACCGCAACTGACGACTCCCGCGAGCCCGCCGCTGGCCGTCGTGGGCCTGAATCCGGCGTGGTTCCCGATTGCTCACTCTACGACGAGTTCCGGCAGCGGTTGCGTACCCTGCTGAAGGCCGGGCCTAAGCGGTCGCGCGAAATCGAGGTGAAGGTGCAGCTCGTTCCCCGTCAGGCTCGCAAGTGGCTGGAACGGGCCGAGCAGGAGGGGGAGATCGAGCGAGCACCAGGGCATCCCCTGAGGTTCACGTTGCGCCGGAGGTCGCGGACATGAGGGGGGCAGAAACGACAGGGCACCCGACCCAAGCAGCCAGTCTCGTCCGACCCAGCCGTGCCGGCGACCAGTTCCACTATCTGTGGGCGGCCCGACGCTGCCTCCCGTTGCTGTCCCCGGCGCAAGACCTCGTCGGCGTCAGCATCGAGGGGGTTTCGCCAGCCGAAAACTCCCGACACTCAGCGGGTCCGGCCGGAGACGCCGTAATCGACATCGCCGAGTACTACGGCAACACGGACCCGAAGCGCGCACGGCGGATCAGTTACGTGCAGCTCAAGCACTCCTCCCGCCGCATCTCAAAGCCCTGGTCACAGAGCGGCCTCGCAAGGACGTTGCGGGGTTTCTCCGTCATCTATAAGGACTGGCTTCAGGAATTCGGGGCTGAGGACGTGGCCAAGCGCTTCGAGTTCCGTTTTGTGACGAACCGTCCCATCAGCGCAAAGACTGCGCGAGCCGTGCAAGACACGGCGCAACGCACGGCACCACGTGATGAAGGAGAACTTGCGAAGCTCAAACGTTCCACGGATCTGGCGGACGCTGAACTCTCGGCATTCTGTAGTCTGTTGTGCTTCGAGAGCGAGCAGGACGACGTTTGGAATCAACGCAACATTCTGTTTCAGGAGGTACGCGACTATCTGCCCGGTCCAGACGTTGACGCGCCGACCCAACTCACGGAGCTCGTAACGAGAAAGGCGCTTCCCGAATCCGAGCAGAATCCCCTCATTGAGAAACCCGACGTACTGCGCGCACTGAAGACGGATGAGAGCAGTCTGTACCCGGCTCCATGTCTGATAACTTACCTTGATAGTGTGATCGTCCGGGAGCAGGAAGCGGATCTGGTTCAGGAAATTGTCCAGGCCGAAGGACGGCCTGTCGTCGTCCACGCCCTAGCGGGCGTCGGCAAGTCGGTATTCGCGACGCGAATTCAAGCCGGCCTGCCAGCGGGTTCCGTCTCGATCCTCTACGACTGCTACGGCCACGGTCAGTACCGCAATGTATCGGGTTTTCGGCATCGTCATCAAGATGCGCTCGTCCAGATTGCCAATGAACTCGCCGCAATGGCGCTTTGCCATCCGCTTGTACCCGCGGTTCACGCAGAAGCCACAGCCTACGTTCGGGCCTTCCTGTTCCGTCTCCGACAAGCCATCACGGTGATTCGCGGCACCAGCCCTCGCGCCGTGCTCTGTATCGTGGTCGATGCCGCGGACAACGCACAACAGGCCGCCGAGGAAAACGGCCAGTCACGGTCGTTCGCACGTGACCTGCTCCGAGAGGCGCAGCCCGAAGGCGTTCGGCTCGTGGTTCTGTGTCGTAGCCATCGACAGAATCTCCTGAATCCTCCGCCTAGTGCCTTGCGGTTGGAGCTGGGCACCTTCACCAGAACAGAGACCGCAGCTCATCTTCGTCAGAGTTTTCCTGGCGCGTCTGGCCATGACGTCGAGGAATTCCACCGTCTCAGCTCCCGGAACCCGCGCGTTCAGGCCCTCGCACTCTCCCAGTCAGCGGAACGCAACCGATCGCTACCAGAGACGCTTCGCAGTCTCGGTCCGCACCCGACGACCGTGGACGACGCGATAAAACGGCTGCTGGAGGATGCCGTTTCGGCGCTTCAAGATAGCGCGAGTGAAGTTGAGGCGAGACAAATCCAACGCGTATGCGTGGGCCTAGCCCTGCTTCGCCCGCGGGTTCCCATATCCGTGCTGGCTGAGGTGTCTGGTGTTTCGCAAGCGGCAGTGCAGAGTTTTGTTCTCGACATCGGACGACCGCTGCTTCTGGCAGATAGCGCGGTTCAGTTTCTTGACGAACCCGTCGAGACGTGGTTGCGAGACCGGTTTAAACCGCAGCCGGATGAAATGCGCGAGTTCATACATGGTCTGATACCGCTCGCCGCTGGCAGCGCCTATGTCGCGGCGACGTTGCCGCAGCTCATGCTAGAAGCTGGTCAGCTTCCCGAGCTGGTCGAGCTAGCTCTCAACTCGGCCGCGCTTCCGGAAACCAGTACGATCGAGAAGCGCGACGTCGAAGTTCGACGAGCCCAGTTTGCATTGAAAGCTGGTCTTCGTTCCCGGCGCTATGTCGACGCTGCCAAGCTTGCGCTCAAGGCCGGCGAACAGACCGCCGGTGACAGTCGGCGGCGCAGGTTGATTCAGGCCAACACGGATATCGCCGCTCTCTTTCTGGCGCCCGACCGCGTTCAGGAGATCGTGTCGCGGCGGATATTCGGTTCAGGGTGGCGCGGTTCACATCACGTCTACGAGGCTGGCCTCTTGTCCGGCCGCCGGGAGTTCGCGGCCGACGCGCGCAGTCGACTTCGGATGGCTGACGAGTGGCTGAGGAGTTGGAATGGGTTGGCCGCTGACGAGCGGGAGGAGGAGCGGGTTTCTGACGCCGACATTGCGGAGCTGGTGACGGCGCAACTGAACGTTCACGGGCCCGGCGCGGCGGTGCGCGCCATCGGCGCGTGGAGGCCGCGTCGAATCTCTCTCACGGCGGGTCGCATGGTGGCCGAGCGGCTCATAGACCACGGCCGTATCGACGACGCGAAGGCCCTCGCGGACGCTGCCGGGAAGAACCTTCGCCTAGTTCTTGCGGTCATCGCGGAGCTTCGTGAAGTTCAGGAGACACCATCTGCGGAGGTTGTTCAGAGGACTCTTCGGCATGCCGTGCGCGGAAAAACCAAGGCGAGAAGTCCGGGCGTCGAGGACCGGGAAGGAATGCTGGTCGCCATCGTTGGGCTCGTCGAGGCTGCGTTGAAGCGGTCTGTTTGCTCCTGCAGCGAGGCCGCCGGGTTGCTGACACGGTGCCTGCCATCGACCCCACCGCGGGGCTTGACGTTTCGCCATTCGTGCGCCCCGGTTGGTCTGTTGCGAGCATACAGCCTGCGGGCGGCGCTGACAGGTGAGACTCTTGAACTTATCGATCTCGCTCATCCGGAACTAAAGGTGGAGATCGAGAAGAAAGAATCTCATTCCTTGTCCCGGGAAGCAGAGGAGTTCAAACGGGATGTGGGTGCCCTGCTGACCTGGTGCCGTCTCTGGGCGGCGGCTTCCGTTGGAAAGGTCACAAAGCGAGAGTTGCCCGACCGCCTTGCGGAAGCGCGTGACGCATCGAAATCGGCGATGGGATCCTACCATGGTGACAACCGCCATGTCGCGGGAGAGGTCGCGCTGATCTGGTTCGATATCCTCAACCAGATGGACGCCATCGACGCAGAGTCGATCAACAGGTTGGCATCGTGGCTCGGCGACTTGAGCAAGCCGCTCTTTACGCCTGCGCTGAACCAGATGGCAAGACTTGGCGTTCGACGAAGGGAAACAAGGGCCTTCGCGCTCGGACTTGCAGCACAGGCTTTTGGCCTCATCAGGGACGAGCGCATGGATGCGGGGGCGAAGTTAGAGAGCTATATCGACACCGCGCGTGCCGTGCTCGCGGGCAGCACTGCCGATGCCAAGGCATATTTCGACGAGGCGGTGGCAGTCGCAAGCAGGGTCGGCGACGAGAACTTGCCGCGCTGGGAGGCGATGCTTGATCTCGCGGAGCGCGCGGGGCGGCGGGAGGCGCCGGTGCCCGCCGTCGCGTACCAGGTCGCTCGCTGCGCTGAGTTGACGCATCACTACGCCGTCGATGACAAGTATTTCGACTGGACCGCGACGGTTCGGGTTCTGTCGCTTCTCTGCCCGCGGTCTTCTCTTGCGATCCTCAGTCGCTGGCGCGATCGCCGTTTCGGATGGACCGGAGAGATCCTGCCGGCCGTCGTGGACGCGCTGATCGAGCGCGGCTACGTCGATCCGCGCGATGCGTTACCGCTAATCGGTTTCGAGGGACAGTGGGAGCACGCCAAGCTGCTCGATGCTGCGTTGAAGAAGTGCGAAAACGCGCAGGAGAAGCAAGCCGCCAAAGAGTTGCTGTTCCGTTATGCGAAATACTGCCCGCTGAGTGCGTCGACATGGACGCGACTGCGGGAGGTGATCGAAGCACACGGGCTGTCCGCATCCGATCTTGACGCGTACGTTGCATTCGCGGAACTAAAGGAACGCACTGCTAGTCAGACGCGTTCCGTCGATGTGGAACCACGAGATGATTCCCGGAAACGGAACTGGGACGAGGTCTTTGCCGAACACGACCTGACTACCGCCAATGGCATTGCTGAAGCCTACGCGGCGTTCAGGCGCACCCCGCCGCCCTTTGAGCGCGAGCGGTTTTTCGCGGAGGCGATCAGGCGAGTTTCGGCGGGTGCCGAGGCCGATTTCGTCATCGCAGCCAGCGATGCCCCTGTCTTCAGTCGGTACTGTTATTCGGATCTCTTCGGCCAGATCCCGGAAGAGTGGTGCCACCGCCCCGCGGTTAGGATGAGTCTGGAACGCGCCGTCAAGACGGTTTGCCGACGGTTCTGCATGGAGGTCTCGAAACACCGCCATTGGGAGTTTGCGCCCTTCGACGACGCCTTCAAGCGAACAGGCGTGACGGAAGAAGACATCATCGACGTTGTACTCGATGGCGTCAGCGAGTCGGTGGAGATTGCCGACTCGGATCGTCTCTTTTCGCTAGTCGGTTTACTCACGTCGAAGCTCAACGGCGACGGGGCTCTCGAGGCTCTGACGTTCGGATTGGGACTCTTCGAGCCGGCACTGGAGAGCACGGACGGTGACGGTCCCTGGTCGAATGTTCTGGCACCGCCGGCCACGGTAGAGGAGTCGGTCGCCGGCTACGTTTACGCTGGCTTAGCGGCACCGGCCGCAGCGGTTCGCTGGGAGGCGGCTCACGCGGTTCTGGGACTATGCGCACTCGGCCGAGCGGATGTACTTCGACATCTGCTGGCCTTCGCGGAGTCGGGTACCGGCGTGCCGTTCGTCGACGCCGGGTTGCCGTTCTACCGGTTGCATGCATTCCAGTGGCTGATGGCCGCGTGCGCGAGAGCGGCGACCGACTATGCCGCTTCGCTCGGATCCTTTGCTCAGCGCTTCGTGGATTGGGCGCTGAACGACCAACCTCAGGTCTTGATCAGACAGTTCGCTGCGCGCACTGCGCTTGCACTGCTGCGACACGGTTTCCTGCCGACGGGTGATTGGGGTGGTCACCTCGATAGACGACTTCGACATGTCAACGTCACGAAGCTGCCGGTCGTGGAATCCAGATCCTTCCAGCGGGTTTCACCTGATACGACGGAACGGCAAGCGCGTGACGACAAGGACCGTTTCTATTTCTATATGGATATAGGACCGTACTGGTATGAGCCTTTAGGTCGGGTGTTTGGACTGCCGCAGAGCCGCGTCGAGACGGAAGCATTGGAAGTCATTCGCGGGGAGCTTCATCATTCGGCCGACGGTCGCACGTGGCGGGACGATGAACGCAGATGTCGCAGCCTTTATAGCCGAGACCGCTACGGCATGGGACGGACGCACGCCTCGCACGGTTCGTATCCCGATACGGATGATTACGATTTCTACCTAGCATATCACGCGATGATGATTGTGGCGGGAAGATTTCTCGAGACGGTGCCGACGCATCGAGATGGGGAATCCGGTGAAACCGACGAATTCGCGGAGTGGCTTTCGCGACACGACGTTACGAGGAATGACGGACGCTGGCTTGCGGACCGGCGAGACCCCGTACCGTGTGAACGGCCGGTGTGGCAGGAGCGGAAGGAGGACGATCCGGAATACGACGTGATAACTTCGATAGATCTCGAAGAAGCGCTTGGTACGAAGGATGTTCTGACCGTGTGGGGGTATTGGACCACGACCAACTCGGGCCGAGTACAAAGTGTTTGGGTGCGGAGTGCGTTGGTGTCTCGGGGGAAGTCGATGGCTCTGCTCAGGGCGTTGAGTACGGTGGACAACGTCTACGTTTACTCGATTCCAAGTGCTGACGCGGAGCACGAGATCGACCGGGCGGGCTTCGTGCTGAAGGGGTGGATAGCGTGCCACGGGGGCGATGGCGGGATCGACGGCAAGGACAAGTGGTCCGGTGGCGTAAGCCACCCGCCGCCGGTGCCGGCGGCGGAAGTTGTTGAGCTGATGGCTCTGCAAACCGACGCCGACAAGCGTATATGGCAGCGCAAGGAAGGTAGACAGGTCTTGTGGTCCCGGGTATGGGGTGAGTTGGAACGGAGAGGCGAAGACAATCGCCCGGAGGGGGGCGAGAGGCTTCGTGGTTCCATTGACTTCGTGGTGGACCTGTTGGCGACGTATGAACATGATTTGATCGTCGAGGTGCAAATGGAACGGAGCCACCAGCGGTGGCGCTACGAGTCTCGAAGGGGCGACGATGAACAACCAGCTAGGAGAACCAGACTCTACCTCGTCACAGCAGACGGACGCGTTGCCTCGCTGTGAGCAGGTGGTGGCGTTGGGCAGGAAGCTCGTTGACGAGCTTGGCGCGGAGCCGGTGGACACGCTTAGCCGGTGGATGGCGCACTACGTGGCCGAACTCATCGATACTGCTTCGAACGCTGGGCTGGAAGAACGCGCAGCAGCGGAGAGGAAGTGCTTCGAGACGATTCTGGAGCTTTGGGCACACCGAGCGGAGCTGCCTGATGGCAGGCGGCCCTTGGAGAACTTGGAGCCGATTGTTCGGGCTTTGGAGAGCCTGGATCCGGACAATGATATGCCACGGTTCTTTGGATCCGTGAGACGGTCAATTAATGAGGCGGAGGAGAGTGGGCAAACGCTATCTCTTTTGGAGTGCGTTAAGGGTATCGACTTTACTGCAAGAGTTATCATTGGATACACGCTCGCTGAAGCTGCTCGCTCGGCGTTGGACGAATCGAAGGACTGGGTCGTGGCGGCAGAAGGGGCCGGAAGCGGCCCGGGCTTCGTGCATATACTGACCGCGTTTGTTGCGGGCGGGCAGGATGGGGACGAACAGTCGGATGGGAGCAAGCTCGAACGCGAACGCCTTTCGGATTATTTGGAGCGCCTTGAGGCCTTTACCAACGCGGCGGCAAGGCTGGCCGATGATGTCAGGGCACGGTTGGATGCATTGATGTCGAACGAGCTAGCGGAAGGTGGCGGCGATGGAAAGGTTGGTTGAAGATACGCCTTTCAGTCGAGGAGCCGGTGTACGAGTTGTTCGGCAACGAGCTGCGATTGACGATCCACGCGGCGGGCCCGGCCGCCGAGCGTTCCACGTGACGAGAGTGCGCAAGCGCTGGCTGCCGGAAGGGTTCATCCAGGCGGTGGCGTACCGCGGCGTCGGGGTTTGCGACGCGATGGGCTCGCGAGGTTAGCAGCTCGACGCAAGGACAACGAAGGACCGGTCGACGATCAGATCGAGTACATCTGCCGGTTCGTGGCGAGGAAGCAGCGGGTCGAGGCATCGAAGCACATGGGGCGGATCGACTGGCGGCAGTACGACGTGACGGCAGTCTTCGAGGCGGTCGTCAATGCCGTCGTCCACCGCGACTACGGGCGTCGCGCGTCCAGGGTGCGCCTGCGGTCGCACTCGGACCGCATCGAGCTGTACTCGCCGGGCGCGCCGGCCGACGGCATGTGCCTCGAGGAGGTCGCCTACAAGCAAAATGCGCGGAACCCCGGCATCGGGAGCCTCAAGCGGCGCGCGGTCGCGGATGAAATCCTGGCACGGCGCGGCACGATGATGGATCGGCGCGGCGCTGGCGTGCCGGCCATTCTCGAGGGGAGTCGGCGCGTTTCGGGCAGACAGGCGGTGTACGAGCTCTTCGGGGACCAGCTGCGTCTGACCATCTACGCGGGGGACCCGGCCGCGGGCGAGTCGGCGTAGCGGAGCGGGCAGACCACCCGCTAGGGAGGCACCGCGGCATGTCCATCCTTGACGCGTCGTTGGGAAAGACCTGGGACTCGCGGCGGGCGAGGAAACAAGTGGAGGCCAACTTGTCGGGGCAGTTCCGTCGTGTCGTTCCACTCGCGAAGGCCGAGGGCGCGTTCGTCGCGCTGGCGGCCGGGGACGCGCTGGGTTGGCCGCAGGAGATGCCGCGGCGCGTTCGGGGCGGGGTTGGCGGCGGCGCGCCGAGTCTGGAGTTCCGGGCATGGACGCGGCGGAGCGGCGGTCGGTTCGGACTCTACGATGAGACCATCGGGGCCGGCGAGTACAGCGACGATACGCAGCTCGCGCTGGCGGTGGCGCGCTGCCGTGCGGACCACGGCGAAGATTGGTGGAAGGCGTGGGTGCGGATGGAGCTGCCGCGCTGGACGCTCTAGGAGCGCGGGGGCGGTGGCGCGACGAAGCGGGCGGCGGGGGCCTGGCGGGCCGGCGCGCCCCCATGGCTGGCGGACACGGCCGACGACCTTCGCCGGTACTTCGGCGCGGGTGGCAACGGGGTCGCCGTGGGGGTGCTGCCGCACGCCCTCTTTCTCGCGGGGAACGACGATCCGGCGGCGCTCGCGCGCGATGTCGTACGGGATGGCGTCGCGACGCACGGCCATTCGCGGGCGTTGGTGGGCGGCAGCGTCAGCGCGTTCGCGGCGTGGTCGCTGGCGCGCCGGCGTGCGACGCTGAGGTTCGGGGAGTTGCTGGACCTGCGGTTGGACGAACGGCGTGCCTGGGGCGCGTTTCCGGAGCGGGGGCGCGGCGCCGGCGCGTGGTTCGCCGCGGCGGGTCGGGTGTTCGACGCGCCTTACGAAAGATGTCTGGAGGCGCACGGTCGAAGAGATGCGGGCACTGCTGGACAAGGCCCGACGCGGGATCCGGGCCGGCGCGCTGGCCGACGACCGGGCGGTGCTCGATCATCTCGGATGCTTCGGCGCCCGCAGGGGCGCGGGCACGGTGGCCGCCGCGGCCGTCGCGTATCTCGCGGCGAGGCATGCGGCGCAGCCTGTGCAGGGCGTGCTGCGGGCGGCGTTCGAGTCGGACGCCGATACCGACACGCTCGCCGCGATGACCGGCGGGCTCCTGGGGTGTCTCGCTGGCGATGAGTGGCTGCCGGCGCCATGGCGGCGGGTGCAGGACTCCGCCTACCTCCGCAGCCTCGCGGGCCGGGTCGCCCTGGGACCGTGGGCGTATCGCGAATCGGTAGAGGCTCCCGCACTTCGGGCCGTCCTGGCGGACCTCGAGCGGAACGCGCAACACGAGGTGTCTCTTGGCGGCGGGATGGTCGCTCGGGCGACGGCGCTGCCGGATCTCAAGCCGATCTCGAAGTCGATCACGGTGCGCGCATGGCGGCTCAGGACGCGCGAGGGGCAGACGCTGTATGTCACCCGGGTCGGGAAGCGGAAGGGAGCGGGTCGGACCGCCGCCGCTTCATGACCGGAGAGTCGCGCGGGTCATGCGGGACGAGGACGCCAACCACCATGGAATGGCCTGACGTGCAGCGGCGCATCGCGGCCGGGGAGGACGCCCGCACCGAGTTCAAGCGGAGGCTGGGAGACCTGCGCGGGGTCGGCAGGACGGTCTGTGCGTTCGCCAACGGCGACGGGGGACTCATGGTCATCGGCGTCGATGATGCGGGCGGCGTCGTCGGCGAAAGGGAGAACCCGGAGACCGTTCAGGAGCGGTTGGCGAGCCTTCTGCAGACCGGTTGCGGCAAGCCGGTGACGGCGGAGTGCGGCAGACACGAGTGCGAGGGCGGGTGGGTGCACTGGGTCGACGTCCACCGTCATCAGCGCGGATACGAGCCGTTCTCGTGCGACGGCCGGTTCTGGATCCGGCGCGGACGGAGCACGGGGGCGCCGTCGCCCTCGGAGCTGCAGGAGCTGCTGAACGCCTTCGGACTCGTGCTGACGGAGAAGCAGATCATCCCGTCAGCAACCGTCGAGGACATCGACTTCGGCGCCGTGCGGGCGTTCATGCGCGCGCAGGGCCTCGATCCGGACGAAGCCCCCCAGCCGGCGCGTGAGGACGACCTGAGCAACGGCAGCATCGTCGACGAGATGGACGGTGTGCTGAGGCCGACGCTGTACGGGTTGATGGTGTTCGGCCGCGACCCGCAGGCATACGCGCACACGCTGAGCCTGTTCGTGCAATGCACGGCGTACGGGGGTACGGACCAGGCCGCCGACGTGTTGAGCGCCGGGGAAGGCAAGGGCCGCCTGCAGGACCAGGTGCAGCGGGCGATGGGGTGGTTTCGCAGTCTCGGCCGGAGGGAGACGTACGAGGGCATCCGGCGCATCGACGTCCCGCCGGCGCCGGAAGCGGCGTTGCGGGAGGCGCTGGTCAACGCCGTCATCCACCGCGACTACGCCATCACCGGATCGCAGGTGCTGCTGGAGGTGTTCGACGATCGCATCGTGGTGACGAGCCCCGGCGCATTGCCCAATCACATGACCGTCGATCAGGCGCGCAAGGGCGGCGCCCCGCGGTCGCGCAACGAGATGATGGCGAACGCCATGGTGGTCAGCGGGCTCATGGAACGCCGCGGGCGGGGCTGGCTGACGATGCGGCACGCCATGCGGCGCTTCAACGGAACCGAGCCCGAGCTGGTCGGCGACGAACGCAACCGGTTCGTTCGGGTGAGCTTCGAGCGGGGGACGCGCAATGCCTGACACGGCCGGCGAGTCCGGCAGATCCGGTTCGGCGAGGACGGCTCGCTGGCCGTTGCGTAGGCCGTCGTGGCAGGCAGCCGTATGGAGAGGCTGAGTCGCGGTTCTGGGGACGGGCTGGTCGCGGTTCGCGGGGTTCGGCCGATAGATGGTCGGACGCAGCGCCCCCGAACCCGGCGTAGCGGATCGGACCGACCATCCGCCATGGAGACACCGCGGCATGTCCATCCTTGACGCGTCGTTGCGAAAGACCTGGGACTCGCTGCGGGCGAGGAAGCAGGTGCAGAACGACTTCCTCGACGAGGTGCGGCTGAAGGGCCTTCGGGGGATTCGCAGCCTGCGGGTGGCGTTCGACTATCCGGTGTCGGTGATCGCGGGCGCGAACGGGTGCGGCAAGTCGACGGTGCTGTTCGCGTGCGCGGCGGCGTATGCGCCGGCGGGGCGAAGCGCCCGCACCTACACGCCGGCGGCGCTGTTCCCCGGCTTCTCGGACGGGGGGCAGGGCGCGTTCGTGGACGAGGCGGGTGGGACGGGGCTCGAGTTCTACTACCTCGCGGCCGGCGTCCGCTACTCGATGGTGTGGAAGAAGGGCCGGTCGTGGAGCCGGGGCTTCATGGGCCGGAAGGGCGTGCGGCAGCCCGAGAGGGAGCTGTACCTCCGAACGCTGGCCAACCTCACGAATCCGTCGGAGGTTCGCGGCATTCTGCAGCTCGGTCGGGGGATCTTCGAAGCCGAGGAAATCACCTCCGACCTGCTGCTGTTCGCGCGGCGCATCCTGCCGCAGAAGTACCGCGGCGTCTCGCTGATTCGCGGCCGCAGCCGCGACCTCCTGTTCGCGGGGCTGGAGCATCGCGACGCCGTGCGCTACTCCGAGTTCCACATGTCGGCCGGCGAACGCGCCATCCTGCGGATGTCCAAGGACATCTCGGGGCTGAGGCGCGCGCTGATTCTCATCGACGAGGTCGAGGCCGGGCTGCACCCCTGGACGCAGCAGCAGCTCATGCTCGAGCTGCAGCGCATCGCGCTGCGCAACGACCTGCAGGTGGTGGTGACGACGCACAGCCCGGTGGTGCTCGACAGCGTGCCGCCCGAGGGGCGGATCTTTCTGGAGCGGGATGCGGCCACGCTCGACGTCACGCGCGCGCCGGCGTACCGCGACATCTTCCAGAAGGCGCTGTACGGCCAGTCGGCCGACCGGTTGTCGATCCTCTGCGAGGACGAGGTGGCGGAAGGCGTGATTCTGGGCGTGCTCGACGTGCTGAACTACCGGAACGGCACGCGTCACGACGATTTCGTCGTCGGCCGCGATACCGGGAGCGACGAGTTCAAGGGCCACATCCATGCGTTCGGCAAGTTCGGGAAGCTCGCCGACTTCGTCTTCGTGCTCGACGGCGATGCGGCGGGCGCGGCGCCGGCCCTGATCGAGGCCGCGGGTCAGTACGGCCACAAGCTGGAGCCGCTGTTCCTGCCGGGCGGGAGCTCGCCGGAAGCCTGGATATGGAGCGCGGTCGGCGACCGGCCGGAGGACTACGCGCGAGAGTACGGACTGTCCGGGTCGGACCTGCGGGCGCGTCTCGCCTCGATCGAGCAGACGTTCGCCGGCGATGCGACCACGCGGCCGCAGGACGTGCCGAAGGCGATGGTGAGGGCCCTGGCGGACGAGCTGACGCGGGCGGTTCCGGAAATCGCGCGGATTGCCGGCAGGCTGGAAACCGAGGCGGCTCGGGGAGAGATGGCCGCGTTCAGCGTCGGGCTGACGGAGCAGATCGACGCGTGGCGCCAGGCGGGCGCCCGCTGATCTCGGCTCCCGGGGCGATGCGGCATCCCGCGCCCGGTTGCAACGGCGCCCGGCGGATGGCGACGCGGTGTGCGGCTGCTGCGTCGCGAGTCGGCGCGGTCGATTCGGAGCGGGGGTGTCGGGCCGACCGGCGCTTGGTCGTGACGGAGGCGGCGTGGCCCGCGGCGAGGGAGGCAGAGCGAGCATGAACACGGCGGAACGCCCCGGCCAGGGGCCGGCGGCGGGGACGGTCCTCGAACGGCTGCTCGCGAGTCTGCGGGCGAAGGCGGCGGGGCTCGACGGCCAGGCGCGTCCGGCCGCGGTGTTGTGGACCGACCCGGGGGCAGAGTGGCGGCCGCTGGTCGACCTTCTGCTGGAGCATGTCGAGGAGTGCGTGGTGCTCGGCGACTACGCCCCGGCGCGCCGCACCGGTCCCGCCGTCTGGCTGCGCTGCGTCGTCGACCGCGTCCTCGACGAGCCCGCCCTGCCCGGCGGCCGCCCGTCCATCGTCTATCTGCCGGGCGTGGCGCGGCAGGATCTCCGCGCCGGGGGGGAGTGTCCCGACGGGTTGCGGCCGCTGGTGGAGCTGCTGTTCCGGGGCGCGCTGTGGCATCAGCCGAACGGCGCCGACTGGACCGTGAACGCGTTCCTGACGTCGCGCAAGGCGCTCGGCCTCGACGTCGCGGGCGACCGCGCCACCGCGGATGCCCTGCTGCGGGCGCTGCCCGAAGTCGCGCTGACGCCGGTGGCGCAACTGCGCGGCCGCCGTCTGGAGGCGGACGACTTCGACCGCCTGCTGGCCGGCGACGTCATCCGCGGGCTGCTGCGGTGGATGGGCGATCCCGAGGCGGCGCGCGCGCGGCTGGACGAGAACGGCTGGCACGCGTTCTGCAACCGTTGTCGGGACGAGCTGGACTTCAATCCGGCGCGGGAGGCGGACGTGGTTGCCGGGCAGCGCATGGCCTGGGGCGACGGCGCCTGGCGCAGGGTCTGGGACCGGTTCGCGGAGGCGCCGGACATCTACGGAGATGTCGCGGGCCTGCTGCGGCGCAGCGTGCCGGCGGACACCCTGCGGTTCGAGGCGCCGGATCGGTGGCCCGACCTGAACGACCGGGAAGAGCGGGCGGTGCGGGCGGCGATCGGGCAGCTCGCGGCGCTGCCGTACCGGGAGGCGGCAGAGACGGTGATCGGGCTCGAGAACGACCATGGCGAACGGCGCGACTGGGTGTGGGCGCGTCTGGGGCAGTCGCCGATGGCCGTGGTGCTCGGGCCGCTTGCCGACCTGGCGACCGCGACCCGGCGGGATCTCGGCGGCGCCGCCCCTGCGGACATGGCCGCCGCCTACGTCGAGCACGGCTGGCGGGCCGACCTTGCGGCGTGGCGGGCGCTGGCGGCGGCGCCGGTCGCCGACGAGGCGTGCGTGGCGGCGGCGGTGCGGCACCTGCTGCGTCCCTGGCTGGAGGAGTCGGCGCGGGCGTTTCAGGCAGCGGTCGAGCGCAGTCCCCTGCCGGGCGCGGGCGGGCAACCGCCGGTGCACGCGGAGGACGACGGTTGCCTGGTCTTCGTGGACGGCCTGCGCTTCGACCTCGCGCAACGTCTGGCGGAGCGGCTCGAAGGCCGCGGGCTCCGCGTGGACCTGGGCTGGCGCTGGGCCGCGTTGCCGACGGCGACCGCGACCGGTAAACCCGCGGTGACGCCGGTGGCGGGAGAGATCGGGGGCGAAGCCCTCGGCCCGGGGTTCGGCGCGCGGCTGAAGGCCGCCGGTAAGCCCGCCGAGGCGTCGGCGCTGCGCGACGCGATGGCGGCCCGCGGCTACCAGATCCTCGCCGGCGACGGCGCCGACGCCCCCCGCGCCCATCCAGCGCACGGGTGGCTGGAGACCGGCGAGTTCGACCGGCTCGGCCACCAGCGGGGCGCGCGGCTCGCGCGTCATCTCGAGGACGAGTTGCAGCGGGTGGCGGAACGGTTGGAGCGCGTGCTCGACGCCGTCTGGACGTCGGTCCGCGTGGTGACCGACCACGGGTGGCTGCTGCTGCCGGGCGGGCTGCCCGCGGTGAACCTGCCGAAGCACCTGACGGAGACCCGCTGGGCCCGCTGCGCCACGATCGCCGGAGAGTCGACGCCCGACGTCGTCAGGGCGCCGTGGCACTGGAACCCTGCGCAGTGGTTCGCGACGCCGCCGGGCATCGCCTGCTTCAACCGTTCGGAGGAGTACGCGCACGGCGGCCTGAGCATCCAGGAGTGCCTGATCCCCGATCTCGCGGTGACCCGCGCCGAGGTGTCGGAGACGGCCGCCGGCATCACGTCGGTCACGTGGCGCGGCCTCCGCTGCTTCGTCGAGGCGGCGGTCCGCGGCGGGCCGGTGACGGCCGACCTGCGCCTGGCGCGCCCCACCGGCGAGTCGGTGGCCGCCGCCGCCAAGCCGGTCGACGCCGAGGGCGCGGTCAGCCTGGTGCTGGCCGACGACGAGCACGAGGCGGCCGCGCTGGTGCTCGTCCTGCTGGACGACGCGGGCCGGGTGCTTGCCCAGGCGCCGGTCCGCGTGGGGGTGGACGCATGAGCGACGCCGTCGAGATGGATGAACTGGACGCGCTGGCCGCGGACGCCTTTCCCGGCTACCTCGTGCGCAAGGACCTGGTGCGGCGCTACGCGCGCCAGTACCCGGTGCCGACCTACGTGGTCGAGTTCCTGCTGGGGCGCTACTGCGCGAGCGTCGACGAACACGAGATAGCCGAGGGGCTGGCCATCGTCGAGCGGCAGCTCCAGGGCCGGACGGTGCGGACCAGCGAACGGGAGGTCTTCAAGTCACGCGCCCGCGAGAACGGCTCGGTCAAGCTGATCGACGTCGTTCGCGCCAGGCTGGACGCGAAGAACGACTGCTACGTGGCCGAGCTGCCCAGCCTGAACCTGAACGACGTGCAGGTGTCGGACGCCATCGTCAAGGACAACGAGCGCATGCTCGGCGACGGGTTCTACGCCGAGGTGACCCTCGGCTACGACCCGGTGGAGTCGCAGGACGCTTCGGGCCGCCCGTTCCGCCTCGTGCAGTTGCGCCCCATCCAGATGTCGAAGCCGGACGTGCTCGACGTGCTGGCGAGGGGCCGGCGGGCGTTCACGACCGAGCATTGGCGCGACTTCCTCGTCCGGTCCGCGGGCCTGGAGCCGACGCGCCTGGACGACGCGGCCAAGCGGGTCGTCCTGCTCCGCATGGCGCCGTTCGTCGAGCGCAACTACAACCTCGTCGAGCTCGGTCCGCGCGGCACCGGCAAGAGCCACATCTACCAGCAGCTCTCTCCCTACTCGCACCTGCTGTCGGGCGGCAAGGCCACCGTCGCCAGGATGTTCGTCAACATGGCCAACGGGCAGCGCGGCCTGGTTTGCCAGTACGACGTGGTCTGCTTCGACGAGGTCGCCGGCATCTCCTTCGGCCAGAAGGACGGCGTGAACATCATGAAGGGCTACATGGCCTCGGGCGAGTTCAGCCGCGGCAAGGAGAGCATCCGCGCCGAGGGCGGCATCGTCATGGTCGGCAACTTCGAGGTGGACGTCGAGCAGCAGCAGCGCATCGGCCATCTCCTGAGCCCCCTGCCCAGGGAGATGCGGGACGACACCGCCTTCCACGACCGCATCCACGGCTATGCGCCGGGCTGGAACTTCCCGAAGCTCAACCCCGCCGATCACCTCACGAACCACTTCGGGCTCGTGAGCGACTTCCTGAGCGAGTGCTGGACCCGCCTGCGGCGGACGAGCCGGGTCTCGGCACTGCAGAACCGCGTGTTCTTGGGCGGGGCGCTGAGCGGCCGCGACGTGGAGGCCGTGCACAAGACCTGCTCGGGTCTCGTGAAGCTGCTCTTCCCGGATCCCGACGCGCCCGTGTCGGACGACGACCTCGCGTGGGTCGTGCGGCTGGCCCTGGAGTCGCGCCGGCGCGTGAAGGAGCAGCAGAAGCGGTGCCTGAAGAGCGAGTTCCGCAACACGCACTTCTCGTTCACCCTCGGCGTGGACGGCGTCGAGCAGTTCGTCTCGACCCCCGAGCTGCACAGCGACGAGGCCATCGACGGCGACCCGCTGCCGCCCGGACAGGTGTGGGCGGTCGGCCCCGGCCAGGGCGAGACCGGCGCGGGGCTCTATCGCATCGAGATCGCGGCCGGCCCCGGCAGCGGCGCCAAGGTCCTGAACCACCCCGTGCCGCCCGCGTTCCGCGAGAGCGTCAAGGTGGGCGAGCAGAACCTCTACGCGCGCGCCAAGGAGCTGATCGGCGATCGGGACGCGCGGGCCCACGAGTACACCATCCAGCTCCGGCCGTTCGACGCGGACACGTCGGGCGCGGGTCTCGGGCTGCCCGTCCTCGTGGCCTGCGTCGGCGGGCTGCTCGAGCGCAGCACCCGCGGCGGCACCATCGTCGTCGGCCCCCTGAATCTCGGCGGGTCGATAGAGAGGATTCCCAACCCGGTCGCGGTCGCGGAGCTCGCGGTGGACAAGCAGGCCGCCACGCTGCTGATGCCCGTCTCGGCCCGGCGGGCGCTGAACGACCTGCCGGACGACCTCTGGACGAAGATCAACGTCGAGTTCTACAGCGACCCGGCGGACGGGGTTTTCAAGGCGCTGCTGGAATAGGAGACGCGGGCCGGCGACACAGGAGCAACGACGAGTTCTGCGGCGACCCGACGGACGGTGTGTTCAAGGCGCCGCTGGATTCAGGACGCGTACCGGAGCCACAGGACCGGCCGGGCCACCTATGGACGACGTTCGGCGTCGAGCCTGCCACGGCGCCGGTGGAGGGCGTTCTCGACGCGCTGCAAGAACAGGAGACGACACGCCGGCGAGGGCAGCTTCGGCCAGCCGTATCGGCCGGCGTTACCATGGGTGAGGGATAGCGATGGGGATCATGCACGTCAACGTCACCGTCCGGAACCCGGCCGATCCCGCGAGAAGCTGGGAGGGGCCGTTTCTCGCCGATACGGGCTCGATAGACTCGCTCGTCCCGAGACCGCACCTCGAGGCGATAGGTCTCGTTCCCAGGGCCCGGCGCGTGTACGAAACGGCGGACGGCCGCGAGATTACTCTGGACGTCGCGACCGGAGAGATCGAGGTCATGGGCGAGCTCACCGCGGGGCTCATCATCTTCGGGGAAGCCGATGCCGAGCCGCTGCTCGGCATCACCGCTCTGGAGTCGGCCGGCATCGAGATCGATCCGCAGAACCAGAGGCTGAAGAAGCTGCCCACGGTGCGGCTCAAGGGGGTGCGATGAGTGCCGTCAGGCGACAGGTCGGTGCGCAACCGGTGCCCGAAGAAGGTGCCTGCGGTGCGGTTCGGGGAGATTCGATGATAGGGAGCGTGCGGCAACTCGGGGTGCTCGCCCTCGCCGCGCTGGCCGCCGCCGGCCTGTCGGCGGCGGACGCCGGGGCCCAGACCGGTGGCGCGGCGTCGGGCGGGTGGACCTACTTCGGCGGCACACGCGCCTTCACCCGATACGCCCCGCTTGATCAGATCGACCGGACGAACGTCGCGGGCCTGGGGGTCGCGTGGCGGCGCCCGGCCGTCGACGCCTCGATCACCGGTCCGTTTCCAGAGCTCGAGCCTTCGGGCTACCTGCGGTCCACCCCGATCCTGGTCGACGGCGTCCTCTACGCGTCGAACGCGGTGGGGCTGGTCGAGGCGTTCGATCCCGGCACCGGCGAGACGCTGTGGCTGCAGCCGCCGCCGCTGCCGACCCTGGAGGGGGTCGCGGGCCGCGGCGCCCACGGCGTCGCGTTCTGGTCGGACGGGGCGGACCGCCGCATCTTCGCGTTCCGCAATCGGTTCCTGTACGCCCTCGACGCCGCGAGCGGAGAGCCGATCCCGGGGTTCGGCGACGGCGGCCGTGTCGACCTGACGCCCGAGGGCGCCCGCAGCGCGCACGGCGGGGCGAGCCCCATCGTGGTCGGCGACGTGGTCGTGGCGGCGGGCACGGTGGACGGGGCCGGCGACAGCGGGGCGCGCTGGCGGGGCAGCGCCCCGGAGAACGTGCGGGGCTACGACGCGCGGACCGGCGCGCTGCGGTGGACCTTCCACGTGGTGCCGCGGCCGGGCGAGTTCGGCGCCGACACCTGGGGCGCCGGGTCGCTCGAGGCGTCGGGCGACCTCGGCGCGTGGTGCTGCCTGAGCGCCGACCCCGAGCTGGGCCACGTCTACGTGCCGCTTACCGCTCCCACCGCCGCCTACTACGGCGGCCACCGCCCCGGCGACAACCTCTTCTCGAACAGCCTCGTCGCGCTGGACGCGGCCACCGGCGAGCGGGTCTGGCACTTCCAGATGGTGCACCACGACCTGTGGGAGTACGACACCGTCGGGCCACCGACCCTGGGGGAGATCACGGTGGGCGGCCGCCGCATCCGCGCCGTGATGCAGCCGAGCAAGACGGGTTTTCTGTACGTCTTCGACCGCGTCACCGGCGAGCCGGTCTGGCCCATCGAGGAACGCCCGGTGCCGCCGTCGACGGTGCCCGGCGAGCAGACGTCGCCGACCCAGCCGTTCCCGACCCGGCCGCCGCCGTTCGCGCACCAGGGCGTGAGCGAGGACGACCTCATCGACTTCACGGCCGACCTCGAGGAGCGAGCCCGCGAGGTCGCCGGCCGCTTCGTCCTCGGGCCGCTGTTCACCCCGCCCTCGCTCGTCGGCGACGAGCCCGGCGGCACCGACGGCACCCTGGCCCTCCCCGGCTCGTGGGGGTCGGGCAACTGGAACACGGGCGCGTTCGATCCCGAGACGGGGCTCTACTACGCCTTCTCCCACGCCGTGCCGCGCGTCTACCGCCTCGCCGACGCCTCGGGCGAGGAGAACGCGGAGATGGCGTACTACAGCCCGAACCGCGACGCGCCTTACCTCGACGGCATCCCCCTCGTGAAGCCGCCGTGGGGCCGCATCACCGCCATCGACCTCATCCGGGGCGCGCTGGCATGGCGGGTGGCCAACGGCCGCGGGCTGCGCGACCATCCCGCCCTGCGCGGCCTCGACCTGCCGCGGCTCAGCATCGCCAGCCGACCGGTGGCCCTGGTGACCGCCACGCTGCTCTTCATCGGCGAGGGCGGCAACGTCTTCGGCGGCATCCAGGACAACATGTGGGGGACGGCCTTCCGCGCCTACGACAAGGCGACGGGCGCGGTGGTGTGGGAGACCGAGCTGCCGGCGGGGACCACCGGCGGGCCGATGACGTACCTGCACGAAGAACGACAGTACATCGTCGTCCCCGTCGGCGGCCG